>JANLUE010000813.1:0-4022 GCA_031363325.1 Gemmataceae bacterium | reverse complement strand
CTCAACCCCTTCACCTTCATCAGCCGCGCCCTCCGAGGGCTCCTCGGCACCCTCTTCGGGTCGTAGGGGCGCTAAACAAGTACGGATTGAGTTATACTTCAATAGGTTGACGGTTTCGCCACATAAATTGAATCGTGCCCGACGAGAAACGTCCGATGCCAATCCACGACTGGACGCGGGTCGAACCGGGCATTTTCCACGCCTTTCACGTCTCCTGGATCACCGAACTTCAAGGAGCATTGAATGGGGGTCTCCTGCCTCCGGGGTACTACGCGCTCGCCGAGCAACATGCCGGGCGAATCATCCCCGATTTGCTCACGCTCGAAATGACCAGTCCCCAACCGCGCCAACCGGATTTCCCATCGGGCGGTACTTTGGTTGCCGATGCACCTCCGAAGGCCCAGCGTCGACACACCATTGACGCCTCCTCGATATCACGACAACGTTCACTCGCCATTCGGCATGTGAGCGAGCATCGGCTGGTCGCGCTGATCGAAATTGTGTCGCCCGCCAACAAGGACCGGCCGTCGCACGTGGCCGCGATCGCGAAAAAAGCCGTCGACGCACTCGACGCCGGCATTCACGTACTGTTTGTCGATTTGTTTCCGCCCGGCCGTCACGACCCGCATGGACTGCACGGAGCGATTCACGAACGACTCGACGATTCGGCGGCCGCCGACGACGTGACCGCCGACCGACCGCTGACCATCGTGAGCTACGCGGCCGGCCCGCGGATTGAAGTCTACCTTCACCTCGCGAGCGTCGGCGAGACCTTGCCCGAGGCACCGCTGTTCCTCGAATCGGACCGCTACGTGAATGCGCCGCTCGAATCGACTTACCGGACCGCGTACGCCAAGCAACCGGAATTCTGGCGGCACGTCGTTGAGGGAATTTGAAAGGCACCCTCATGGTGCCCTCAATCGCTCGGGATAAGTCAGTCGATCGAGGCGATGGGACTTGCGCTAACGACAGATCTCGCTCCGCTCGCCGATTGACTTCGCACGTCCGACTCCGGATAATCGCCCCGCCCGTCCCACTTCGGACCGCACCCATGCTTCGACGGTTGCTGCCACTCGTCGCGTTCGCGTTCCTTCAACCCGTCCACGCGGCCGAGCCGGACTCGGCCGCGCTCGACAAGATCGTGGCCGACGCGATGGCCGCCCAGGACATTCCGGGAGCGGCCGTCGCGATCGTGAAGGACGACAAAGTCATTTTCCTCAAGGGCTTCGGCGTCCGCGAGAAAGGCAAGCCCGATCTCGTTTCGCCCGACACGGTTTTCGCCATCGCTTCGTGTAGCAAGGCGTTCACCGCGACGGCCGTCGGCTTGATGATCGCCGACGGCAAAATGAACTGGGACGACCCGGTCCGCAAGCACCTCGACTGGTTCCACCTGACCGATCCATCGGCGGACCGCGACGTGACCATCCGCGACTTGCTCAGCCATCGCACCGGCATGCCGCGGCACGACATGCTTTGGGCGGCCGCCCCGAATTCGCCGGAAGAATACATCCGGGCTTACGGCCACGCCAAGCCGAACACGTCGTTCCGTTCGACCTGGGAGTACGCGAACATTCCGTTCACGGCCGCCGGCGTCGCTTCGGGACTCGCCGCCGGTTCGGACTGGGCGACGCTCGTGAAGCAGCGAATCTTCGAGCCGCTCGGCATGGCGACCGCCAGTTGCTCGGCCCGCGAGGCGCTCGCCCGGCCCGACGTGGCGGTCCCGCACAATCGCCACCCGGATGGCAAGATCGGCCCGGTCGAACGGGCCAACGTCGATAGCGTTCGCGGGGCGGGCAGCATCAACGCCAGCGTTCGCGACATGGCCAACTGGCTGCGCTTCCAACTCGCCGACGGGTCGTTCGACGGCAAACGCCTGCTTTCGCCGACGATTCTGAAAGAGACGCGAACCGCCCAGATGGTCGTTCGCCAGGAGGGACGCTGGAAGATCTTCTTCCCCGAGAAAACGACGCGCCACCTGACGTACGGGCTCGGCTGGTTCGTGCACGACTACCGGGGTCATTCGGCCGTCTCACACGGCGGCACGCTCGATGGCTTCCGGGCCCAAACCATGTTGATCCCGGACAAGAAGCTCGGCGTCGTCGTGTTTGGAAATCTGACCCCCTCGACCTTTCCCGAAGCGCTCGCGAAAACGCTGCTCGACGCGCTGCTCGGCCTGCCCGACGAAAAGTGGTCCGCGTTCTACAAGGGCCAGGACGCCGCCCAGGAAACGGGCGTGAAGTTCGCGCTGGCCGCTCGAGTGGCGAATCGCAAGCCCGACACCAAGCCGAGCAAGCCGCTTTCGAGTTACGCGGGCACCTACAGCGAACCCGCCTACGGCAAGGCGGAAATCACGGCTACTTCGACCGGGCTCACGATGAAATGGGGTCGATTGACCTATCGACTCGACCACTATCATTTCGACACGTTCAGCGCGAATGTGATTGCACCTCCCGCGGATGCACTCGCCTATCAACGGGCGACTGAAGACGTTCTGTTTCGGTTAGGCACGAACGGCGAAGTCGAAGGATTGAAGTTCCTCGGCCAGGACTTCAAACGCTCGGCCGACCCCGCTCCGCTCGACGCCATCGTTCGCGGCGGGATGATTTACGATGGTTCGGGCAACCCGCCCCGCAAAGCGGACATCGGCATTCGCGGCGACAAGATCACGGCGATCGGCGACCTGAGCGGCCGAACCGCCCCGAAGATCATCGACGCGACCGGCCTGGCGGTCGCCCCGGGGTTCATCAACATGCTCAGTTGGTCGACCGACGCGTTTTTCGTCGATGGCCGCGGCCAAAGCGAGATTCGCCAGGGAGTTACGACGCAAATCATGGGCGAAGGCTGGTCGTGGGGGCCGGTGAACGATGCGATCCGCAAGCGCATGAAGGCGGACCAGACCGACATCAAGTACGACATCGAATGGAACACGCTCGCCGAGTATCTGTACTTTCTGGAACGGAAAGGCATCTCGCAGAACGTGGCCTCGTACATCGGGGCGGCCACCGTCCGCGAATATGTCATTGGCCTGGAAAACAAAAAGGCGACGACGGAGCAGATGGACCGAATGCGCAAGCTCGTCGAACTGGAAATGAAAGCCGGCGCGTTAGGCATCGGCACCGCGCTCGAATATCCGCCGGGCTATTTCGCCGACACGGAAGAGTTAGTCGAACTGTGTAAAGTCGCGGCAGTCCACAAGGGCAAATATGTCTCACACATGCGCAGCGAAGGGGACCGACTGATCGAGGGCATTGATGAAGTCATTCGGATCAGTCGCGAAGCGAAGATTCCGGCCGAGATTTATCACCTTAAGGCGGCTGGCCCGAAGAACTGGTCGAAGATGGACGCCGCGATCGCCAAGATAGAGGCCGCCCGGAAGGAAGGCTTGCCGATCACGGCCAACATGTACCCCTACACGGCCGGGGCCGCGCCGTTGACCGCGTGCATCCCGCCCTGGGCTCGCGAGGGCGGCGACAACGCCATGCGCAAGCGCCTCAAAGATCCGACCGATCGCAAACGCGTCGTCGAGGACGTGCTTCGACCCAAATACGAATGGCCGAACTTTTATGCGAACGCCGGCGGCGCGAAGGGCATCGTTCTGCTCGGGATGCGCAAGGATCATCTGAAGCCGCTGCAGGGCAAGACGCTCGAAGCCGTCGCCCTGGCGCGTAAAGCGGAGCCGGTCGAAGTCCTCATGGATTTGCTCGTCGAGGACGAATCGCCAATCGGCGTGGCCTACTTCATCACGGCCGAGGAGAACATCAAGAAACTGGTGCCATTGCCGTGGATCAGCTTCGGCTCGGACGAATCGGCTCAGGCCCCGGAGGGGTTGTTCCTGAAGTCGATTCCGCACCCCCGGGCCTACGGCTGCTTCGCCCGCGTGCTCGGAAAATACGTCCGCGACGAGAAGGCGTTGACCCTGGAACTCGCGGTCCGCAAGCTCAGCGAGCTGCCCGCCACGAACCTCGGCCTCGATCGCCGTGGCTCGCTGAAGAAAGGCCATTTCGCCGACATCGTGGTGTTCG
>JANLUE010000433.1:0-2771 GCA_031363325.1 Gemmataceae bacterium | reverse complement strand
ATTGCCGACGATCAGGTCGAAGTTGTGATTCAGACATGCCGAGGCCTTATGGCCGGGTTCGCAGGCCTCGAAAAAATCGGCCTCCCAGAGATTGTTGTCGCGGAGCGGGTCGAATCGCAGTTCGCTCCAAATCACGTTCGGCTGCAGTGAATCACAGACGGCGAGTGCGAGGCTGAACGCCGTCAAATCGACAGCGTCGCGACTCATTTCGACGCCGAAGATCTGATTGCGAAGAATGGACTTGAGCGTCTCGACGTTGGGAGTTCGCCAGTGATGCTTGGCGCGCCAGGTTGTAACCAAACGACGGAATCCGCCGACGAGAAAGACACCGGAACCACAGGCGGGGTCAAGAAGGCGTTCGGCACCCGTCAACTTGTCGAACGGCATGGTCACATCGAGAAGCAGCGCCGCCAAAAAGGGAGGCGTGTAGACGGCGGTGCTGCCCTTTACGAAACGCTGATAGAGATGGCTGATCACATCCACGGGGATGTGATCGAAGGAATACAAATCAAACAAGTAGCGCTGCTCGCCAATCGTCTTCGCTTCGACCAATTGTGCGAAATTGCGGAGAGCTGATTTGGTCAGCTTTGATTCCTGGGGCAGTGAGAAGACATCGCCGTTGAACTTGGACTCCAGGGTCTTGAGAAGCCTCAAGACTTCGTCCGGGTCGGCACCCTGCAGAACATCGAGAAACGACCGTGCGCCTTTGCGAAAAAAGCCAAACCAGCCGTCGCCCGGAAAGACACCGCGGTCTTCGAGGTATTTGACGAGCACGGTCAATAATAAGAGTCGCCGAAGCACGGGATTCGACTGACCATCGAGTCGCTTGTCCGTGGCGACGACCGCGTTGATCAACGCTTCGTGGGCGGACTTGTCGTGTTTGGCGAGCGATTGGTTGGCGGGGTGTTCCCAGAACGTTCCGTCGGCGAGCCGCCGCGCCGAGAATCGTCGCGCGGCGAGTTCCGCGTTGATCTCCGACGCGACTTGAAGCTTCTCCGCGGGATGATATCGCCGCGCCCCATCGTGCCAAAAGTCCGGCCCACGCGCGCAACTGAGGACATCGATCCGTGTGGGCCACGCGATGTACACCAGCGGCACCAAGCCGAGGAGCCAGAGGTCGTGGTGGGCCTTCGCAAGTTCGGCTTCGCTGAGTTTCTCGTCCCCATTGTCGATCACAAAGGCCGCCGGTTGCGATGATCGACCATCGTCGAACCGGCGGAAGAACACATAGTCAACGACTTCGAGTCGCTGGACCGTCCGTACGAGCGATGCCTCGTCGATGCGCAACGTCGCCGGCGGGTGACGTACGGAAACGAGCCCATCCTTCGCCGCGCGGGAGCCGGGATCGAGACCGACTGCGCTCAGTAACGAACTGCTCAAGTGCGAACCTCGCTCGCGTCAGTTTCTCCGAATCTTGCTTCGGCCCCACCTTGTTCGGCCCCGGGCCGTTGTACTGGTTCCATTAGGCGGTGTGATAGAGATTCACCTTCGGGTCGACAGCGGACTCGTTGACGAGTTGCGGCGGAACGCGCTCAGCGTAATTTCCGCAGCGCCGCGATGAGCGCGTCGACTTCGCTCGCCGTGTTGTAATGCAGCAGGCCGACGCGCGTCATTCCCGCCGGCTCGACGCCGAGCGCTTCGGTCAACGGCAACGCGTAATAGTTGCCGTGCCAGGCGAAGACGTTCGACCAGGCCAGGTGCTCGACGACTTCGAGCGGCGAACGTTTTTCGTGGAGAAATGAGACGGTTGAGACGCGTTCGCCGAATCGCTTCGGGTCCGTGATGCCGCGAACTTGCACCCCGGGGACGCTCGTTAGGCCGGCGAGCAGTTTCGCGCCGAGGTCGCGCTCGTACACCTCGATCGCCGCGAACGCCTTGAGCAAGCACGCGCGTCGAGAGCCGCTCGCCCCAAGAGTCCGACCGAGTTCCGCGAGGTACTCGATCGCCGCGCCGACGCCGGCGATGGCCGCGAAGTTCTGCGTGCCCGTCATCCAGCGATCGGGCAACGTCTCGGCACACGGCCGCACCTTGTAGGCCGGCAACGCTTCCAGCAACTCGCGCTTGCCATACAGCACGCCAACGTGGGGGCCGAAGAACTTGTACGCCGAGCAACAGAGGAAGTCGCAGTCCCAGGCGGTCACGTCCATCGCGAGGTGCGGCGCGTAGTGGACCGCGTCGAGGAACACCTTCGCGCCGACGGCATGGGCGTCGCGGATCATTTCCAGAAACGGGTTCCGAGTTCCGACCGCGTTCGACGCACAGCCAATTGCCACGAGTTTCGTCCGCTTCGAGAGCAACCGGCGAAAATGTTCCAAATCGAGCGTGCAGTCTTCCGGTCGAATGTCGACGTGCCGAACGATCGCCCCCCGGTCGGCCGCGGCGCGGACCCAGGGGGAGACATTCGCATCGTGGTCGAGCCGGGTGACGATCACCTCGTCGCCGGGCTGCCAGGTCGTGGCGATCGCCCGCGAGAGTGCGAACGTCAGCGTGGTCATGTTCGCGCCGAAGGCAATGCAACCATCGTCGGCCGTGCCGAGCAAGTCGGCACACGCTCGCCGAGCCTCGTCGATGACGGCATCCGACTCGCGGCTCGTATCGAATCGACCGCCGTGGTTCGCGTTGTGTCGAACGTAGTAGTCGGCGATCGCATCGATGACGCGTTGCGGCACCTGCGACCCGGCCGGCCCATCGAAGAACACCGCCTGCCGACGCAGGGCCGGGAATTGATTGCGGATGAGGTCGGGGGAGAAGTTCATGGGGAGGTCCGATTG
>JANLUE010000413.1:0-10596 GCA_031363325.1 Gemmataceae bacterium | reverse complement strand
AAGATGGCGTAGCCATCGCCGCCCTGGGTGAGCGCCCGCCAAGTCGACAGCCTGAAGGCGTCCCAACCATCGCCGCGGACGCGCTCGGCTCCGTCCGACCTGCGCCTCGCGGCTAACGCTATTCCTGGACCGCCAACCCTTCCTTCTTCTTCAATTCGACGATCGCCTTGGCGGACACGCTCGAGCCGCGAAGCGAGACTTCCGTCAACGCATTGCAACCCTTCAGGATGTCGACCGCCCGATCGGTCAGCCGAGTCATTCCATTCAACGACAACACCTTCAGGGTCGGGAGTATTCGTAGGTGGCCCAGCACTTCGTCGGCAATCGTCGTCTCGTCGAGGTTGATTTGTTCCAGCACCTCCACCTGCGAAATCGAACCCATGCCGTCGTCGGAGATCGGGCACCGGGCCAGCCGCAAGCGGTTCAAGCGCGGCAATTTCGCGATGTCCTTGAACCCCCGGCCCGTCACGCGCGTGTCGTCGAGGGTCAATTTGCGAAGCTCGTCCAGCTTGGCGAAGTGCTTCAGGCCCTCGTCCGTGACCCGCGTGCCGGTCAAGTCGATGTACTCCAGCTCGCCCATGGCCGCGAGGTGGACCAGGCCGGCGTCGCCGATGTCGCCATTACGAAGCTCAAGCTCGATCAGTTTGCTGAATTCTTTGAACCAGGTCAGGCCGCGATCGCTGAGGCCGGTCCGTTCGACGCGAATCCGTTCCAACTCCTTGAACTCGCGGAAGTACTGGAACCCGAGGTCGGTGATCCGTCGGCCCGCGAGGTCCAGCGTTTTCAGCCCGGTCAGGCCCGACAGATTCTGAATGCCCTGGTCGGAGATCGTGTCCGAGTCGAGCCTCAGTTCCTTCAAGTTCTTCAAGGCCTTGAAGTGAACCATGCCGCGATCGCCGATCGAATGGGACGTGAGTTCGAGTCGTTCGAGCCCGGTCATTTTCGCGAGTTGGGCCATCAGGCGATCGGAGAGGGGCAGACCCCGCAGGTCGATCGACTTCAGTTTCGGGAAGCCGGCCAGGAAGCCGAAGGTTTCGGGATCGGTGGGCGGTTCGAGGCCGAGGCGTTCGAGGGCCTTCAACTCGGCGAGGGGGGCCATTTGCCGAACGTTGCACCCCAGGCCACGCAGGTCGAGCGCGTGCAGGCCCGCCAGTCCCTTTAGATGAACGAGCCCATCGCCGCGGACGGAAGTGTTGGCAAGGTTCAACTCTGTGAGTGCCGGCAATTGCGCCAGGTACGGCAGGGCCGCGTCCGTGATGCCTTTGCAATCGCCGAGGTTGACCGTCACCAAGTCTTTCCAACTCATCAGGTGGGCGAGTTCGGCGCTCGCGATCGGGCTGCCGGCGAACGACACCGAGACGACGGGCTTCTTTTTGTCGTCGTCCTCGTATTTCACTTGTGCGTTGTACTTCTTGACGAGCCCGCTCGGGTCGGGGGCCGGCAGTTTGTCGGGCGACACGGCCGGGACCACCTTCGGCTCCGGATGCGCAACCGCCTCGGTCCAGGTGATCGTCGCGTCCGGTTTGGTCCCGTGGAACTTCAAGTACCCCGCCGTCGTGACGGCGGACCCGCTCAGGCCGATCGCCCGGAGTTTCTTGTGCTCGGCCAGGCTCGAGACTCCCACGTCGGTCGTGGCCGTGTGCGACAGATCGAGCACTTCGAGGTTCGGCACGGAGACCAACTCGGCCAGGGCCGCGTCGGTGACGGCCGTGTCCTTCAGGTCGAGCGACCGCAGCGAGGGCCGGGCCTTGAAGTTCGAAAGTGTGGCCCCCACGATGTTCGTCCGGGCGAGTCGTAATTCTTCGAGATGATCGAGCCGGGCGAACTCGGGCAGACAGGCGTCGGTGACGCGTGTGCCGGTCAGGTCGAGTTCGTGGAGCGAAGCCAGCTCGGCCAGAGTTTTCGCGCCGCGATCGGTGATTGATGTGTTGGCGAGCCCGAGGTAGGCGATCTTTGAACTTCGCAAGCGATCGAGCGCCCCATCGGTGACGAGCGTGCCGTTCAGGCTGAGCGTGTGCAATCTCGGCAATTCGGCCAACGTCGAAAGCCCCCCGCCGCGAACCGGGCAATTGTCGAGCGCGACCGTTTCGAGTTCCTTGTTGGTTTCGAGGGCTTTCAGGCTCGCGTCGGTAATTCGGCTCGACTTGAGAACCAGAGCTTGAAGCGACTTCAATGTGCCGACATGTTCCATTGAAGTGTCGGCGATCGGCTCGTTCTCGACGATCAGGATTGCGATCGGCAAGCCCTTCAGATAGGCGAAGCCGGTCCCGGACAGCGAATTGGCCGGCGAACGTGCGGCGTTGCCGTGAATCGTCAACTGGTGCAATTGCTTGAAGCCCGCGAGGAACGCCAGGCCGGCGTCGCTGAGGGCGTGATCGCGAATCTCGACCTTGGTGACGTTCGACAGCGCCTTGAGCGGCGCGACGAACGCATCGGTAATCGTCGGTCCGATCAGGGTGAGCGATTCGAGTCGGCGCATCCCCGCCAGAGACTCGAGCCCCTTCGCCGTCAGCTTGGTCGGGCCGGCTATACGCAAGTTGGCGACGGCCGCCAGCGATTTGACTTTCTCCAGGTCGGCGTCCGCGATCTTGTCGCCACGCAATTCAACGGTGCGCTCGGCCCACCCGTCGGCCACAATGCAGCCCTGGGCGAACAGGCCCTTGATCGTCTCAGTGTCGCGACCGAAAGCGGCCTTGATCTTGTCCGTCTGCTTGAGCGAAAGCGCGGCCTCGACCATGCGTTCAATTTGAGGCCGCGAATAGTTGTTCGACTGATCGCGAATCCAGTAGGTCTCGGAGCCGATGGTCACTCGAGCTTCAAACTCGAACGCGGTTCCGGAATTTCGCTTCACTTCGGCAACCAGGAGATTTGGTTCGTCTCGGACCCAATTAACGACGCGAGGCTTCATTGCAGTCTTGACTTGCTCGATCGTTCGACTTGTGTGCCCCAATTCAATTCCAAAGCCCGACCCGGCAGAGATTTCGAAATGGCCCGGCCCTTCCCGACGTAGTTCGCCTCTTGCGCCACGAACTTCCATCTGTTCCGTCGTGTGGATTGCGTTCGGGAGTGGCACGATGGTCGCTGGATCGATTGGAATCAAGTGCATGACCGTCCGGAACTTCGCCCCCACAGGCAACTGCATCTCGCCCCGGATCAGATAGTCCGACAGGTCCACCGCTTCGAGCGTCACGGGCGCTTCGACTGACTTGCCCAACGGGCTGTTCGAGGGGTCATCTGGCGGGACGGGCTTCGTCTCGGGGCCGGCGTCGTTCTTCTTGCAGCCGGCCGCCAGAATCAACGCGGCCACGAGGCCGAAGGACAGTTGCGACCGCCGCATGGCCAAGCTCCCAACGAGTGCGATGTGCGTGACATTGTACGGCCACGTCGCGGGCCGGTCAGCGACGGCGTGTAACGGTCTCCACCGCGGCCTCGAAGCCATCGGCCGGGCAACCGGCGCGTCGCCGAAGCGGCTCCCCCGCCCTCGAGCGAATGCCTGAGACTTTGATGGCCTGGTTTCCGGAGCTGCTTTCGGCGAGAAGGATTGAACTCCGCACCGGAACGAGTGACGGTGCCGTCGCCTCGATTTCCGCGCTGGATTGCGAAGACACCGACCAGTGTGTTGTCGTCTCGGCATTTTCTCCAGACAATCGAAGTTCTTCCGAAAGTGGCTTGAAAAACTCGAGTGAAACCCGAAACCGATTGAGAATGTGAGTTCGCCGACCGCGAGCGACTCGACCGCAATTAAACTTCTTTGTCGATTTGGGACATTTGTGGACATTTTGGGACACCATTGCCGGAAACGATGTGTGGATCGGCGTTTACGTCTCGCTTGAGTCGGAAATGCTTGCCGAAATGAAGGGTTGTGTCTGTTGTCTCCTGGCGAGTTGACTCCACGGACCAAATCCACGCTCTCCCATCTACATAATATACAGATGACCACGTTTCCGCAAGTGCAAACGTTCGCAATTTGGCCCGATCGAGAATCTCACGCTTCGCTCTGGCGCGGAGCGCAGTCGGTTTCGTGGCTCGATGAACGCGCGTTGCGTTGCAACCACCGCCGATCGAGCGGTTCGCAGTGAACTCATCGTTCCCATCGGAATTGAGTAGAGTACACCCGTCGCAATCCTCACGGGGCACGCCATGCTCCTTCGCAACTGGTTTCCGATCGCGCTGGTTGGCCTCGTCGTTTTGGCGTTGCCCGCCATCGCTCTGTTTGGGCTCGACCTGTTTGGGTACGGGGCGTTCGCCAACAACTGGCTCGAAACGCAAACCGGGCTCAGCCATCACACCGCGATCAACACGTCGGCGGCCGTGATTCTGTTCCTCGTGCCGATCGGGCTGATTCTGCTCTACTTCCTGCGGCTCAAACGAAAGCCCCTGGCGGTTCCGAGTACGTTCCTCTGGAAGAAGAGCATTGAGGACCTGCACGTCAATCGACTGTTGCAGTGGCTGCGCAAGAACGTTCTGCTCCTGTTGCAATTGCTCGTGTTGCTGGCTGGCATCTATGCGATCCTGGCGCCGCGATTGAACGGCGCTTCGTCGGCGGGCAAATACTACATCCTGCTGATCGACAATTCGGCCAGCATGTCCGCGACGGACGTGAAGCCGACCCGGCTCGACTGGGCCAAGGCCGAGGCGATCAAGGAAATCGACGCGGCCACCGATTCGGACTTCGGCATGGTCGTCGTGTTCAATTCGTCGGCCGAGACGCGGCAATCGTATACGTCGAATCGCGACCTGTTGCGTCAAGCCGTGCTCGCGATTCAACCGACGAACAACCCGACGCAAGTCGAAGAGGCTCTGAGCCTCGCCGCGAGCCTCGCGAACCCGTCGTCGACCGAGGACGCGGCCGTCCGACCCGAGAACCCCGAGCCCGGCAAGGAACGAACCTACGCGGCCAACGAAGGCATCCAGGCTGAAGTTCATCTGTACTCGGACGGTCGCTTCGCCGACGTGCCGAACTTCGCGCTTTCCAACCTGTCGTTGAACTTTCACGCCCCGGAGGCGGGCCCGGTTGGCCATGCGGACAACATCGGCATCGTGCGGCTCGACGCGGTCCGCGACGAACTCGATCCGACGAAGCTGCAAGCGTTCGTCCGCGTGTTGAACTTCCGCAATGGGCCGGCGAAGATCGGCGTCGATCTCGATGTGCTCGTCGGCAACAAAACCTTGCGCGAGGCCCGGCATCGCGACCTGGACCTGGCCGCCCGCGACTACAAGGCCCCGGCCGACGAACGCGACCCCGGCAAGGACGAGCCGGGCGAAGCGGTCGCCAAGTTCGACCTCACCGGGATCGACGAAAACGCGGACATCGTGCTCCACGCCCGGCTCACGGGCGTCAAGGACGCGTTCCGGCACGACGATCAGGCCTGGGCGGTGTTGGGCATCGTCCGCAAGGCGAAGGTCTTGATCGTCACGGCCGGGAACAAGGCGCTCGAAGATTTTTTCGGCATGCGCTCGACGGGACTGATCGCCGATGTGACGACGATCGCTCCCGCCGACCTGGCGAAGCCGAAAGTTTATCTCGACCCGGCCCGCGAAGGAACCTACGACCTCGTCGTGTTCGATCGATGTGGGCCGGCCAACGAGGCCGACATGCCACGCTCGAACACGATGTTTCTCGGCTACCCCCCGCCGCCGTGGCACGTCGGCGGCGCGGCCGACGCGAAACGCGTCGAAACGGTGCAGTTCCCCGTCGTGAAAGGTTGGACGGACTCCGACCCGGTGATGCGTGGCCTGCGCGGCTGGCACGAACTCGAAGTGGCCGACGCCTTGCGCTTCAACGACCTGCCACCGAAAACGCCACGCCTGCTCGAAGGCGAACGCGGCCTGCTCTTGATGTTCACGCTGTCGCGCCAGGCGTACCGAGACTTCGTGGTCGCGTTCCCGATCGTGGCCGACGATGGCCGTTGGAACACGCGCTGGTTCAAGCAACTTGGCTTCCCGTTGTTCATGGGCAACGCCGTGCGGGCGCTTGGCAACGTGAAGTCCGGCTCGACGGAGGAGAACGTTCGGCCCAGTTCGCCCAAGGCGATCCAGCCCCCCGGCGAGGTGAAGGAAGTCCGCGTTCGCACTCCGGCCGACGTGGACGCGAAACTCGATCGCGGCACGCGCTCGGACTTCGCGTTCGGCGCGACGACCGACCTGGGGGTCTACACGGCGACTTGGGAAAAGGAGACGCGTCGCTTCGCCGTGAATCTGTTCGACGCGACCGAAAGCCACATCGAACCGCGACCTTCGGTGAAGATCGGCGAAGTGACCGTCGAGTCCGGCCCGACCCGCAAGCAGACCCGCGAACTCTGGCGCTGGCCCGTCGCGGCCGCGTTGATCTTTCTGCTGTTGGAGTGGTGGATCTACAATCGACGGGTGCACGTGTGAGCCCGAAGCGCGGTTGTGGATGGCGTGCGAGTCGCGCGGGAACATAAATCAAAGCGGTAGGCGAGTTCCTTTGCCTTCCTTCCGAACCTTTCGCGTCTTATCCTCATCTGTTGGGAGTCTTCACCGCCGGAGTCGGACATGCCGGAATCGTTCCTGGACCTCGCTCGCCGTCGCGTCGTCATCTTGGATGGCGCGATGGGGACCAGCCTGCATCGCTATCGGCCGAAGGACAAGGACTGGGGTTACGCGCCGAACGGGAAGACGCTGCTCAATCTGACTGACGCTCTCGTTTACACGCACCCGGAATGGATTCGCGAGATTCACCGGGGGTTCTTCGAGGCCGGCTGCGACGGCATCGAGACGAACACATTCAACGCCACGCGCATCGTCCTTGATGAGTTCGGCATGGGCCCGCAACTCGAAGAGATCAATCGCCTCAATGTTCGACTCGCCAAGGAAGTCGCCGCCGAGTTTCACACGGCCGATCGACCCCGGTTCGTCATTGGCTCGATCGGGCCCTCCACCAAATTGCCGTCCCTCACCGACCCGGCCCTCTACGCGAGCTTCGAGCAACTGGCCGTAGCCTATCGGCCGCAGATTCGCGTGTTGATCGAAGAACGCGTTGACGCCTTGTTGATTGAAACGTGCTTCGACGTGCTGCAAGCGAAGTGCGTCGCCGCCACCGCAATCGAGGAAATGAAGCGGGCCGGCGTGCGCTTGCCATTGATGGTACAACTCACGATCATCGACGCCCGGCAAAAAATGCTGCCCGGCACGGACATCCCGGCCGCCCTGGTCGCACTCGACCCGATCGACGAGATCGATGTCTTGGGCATGAACTGCGGCGTCGGTCCCGACCTGATGCTCGACGGCATTCGTCATCTGAGTCGCCATTCGCGCAAGCTGCTCAGCGTGTTGCCGAACGCCGGCCTGCCCGAAACGCGCGGCGACGAAACTTATTTCCCCCTCGACCCGGCCGGCCTCGCCGACTGGATGGATCGCTTCGTCACCGAGTTCGGCACGAACATCATCGGGGGCTGTTGCGGGACGACGCATGCGCACTTGAAGGCGGTCGTCGATCGAGTCGGCGGCAAGCACCCGGCGGAGCGTTCCCCTGTTTATCTGCCGGCCGTTTCAAGTCTGCAATCGGCCCAGGAACTGTTCGTCGATCAACGACCCTTGCTCGTGGGCGAACGGACCAACACGAACGGGTCCCGCAAATTCAAGCAACTGCTGGAGAAGGAAGATTGGAACGGCCTCGTCGACATGGCCCGCGAACAGGAACGCGAGGGGGTGCACGTTCTCGACGTGTGCGTGGACTACGTCGGTCGGGACGGCGTCCGCGACATGAAGGAAGTCATCAAACGCTACAACGCGGTGCTGAACAAACCGATGATGTTCGATAGCACGGAAGTGCCCGTCATTGAAGCGGCGTTGAAATTGTGCAGCGGCAAGTCGATCATCAATTCGATCAACCTGGAGGATGGCCGCAAGACGCTCGACCCGAAGACGCAACTCGCGAAGAAGTACGGGGCCGCCCTGGTCGCGTTGACGATCGACGAGAAAGGCCAGGCCGACACGGCCGACTGGAAGTTTGAAGTCGCCGCTCGAATCTACGAAATTGTCGTCAGCGAATACAAGATTCCGCCCTCGGATTTGATGTTCGATCCGCTGGTGTTTCCGGTATCGACCGGCCAGGAGCAAACCCGCAAGAGTGCCATCGCGACGTTCGAGGCGATTCGTCGGATCAAGCAGGAGCTACCGGGGGCCCTCACACATGTGGGGCTTTCGAACTGTTCCTTCGGATTGAACCCGTACACGCGGCAAGTTCTCAATTCGGTCTATTTGCATTACGCCCTGGAATACGGGCTCGATTCCGCGATCCTGCACGCGGCCAAGATCATGCCGCTCGCCAACATTGATGCGACGGGCAAGGAACTTTCGCGCCGACTGTTGTTCGACGAACGGGCCTTCGACGCGGCCGGCAATTGCACCGAAGACCCCCTCCAGATGCTCATCGAGCACTACGCCGACAAGAAGGCCGAGTCGCGGAAGGGGCAATCGCTCGGCGACTCCGTCGAGGAACGATTGAAGCAAGCGATCATCCAGGGTCGCCGTGAGACACTGATCGCCGACCTCGACTCGGCCCGTGAGCGCTACTCGCCGATTGACATTATCAATCGCATCTTGCTCGACGGCATGAAGGTCGTCGGCGACCTGTTTGGTTCGGGTCAGATGCAGCTTCCGTTCGTGTTGCAGTCGGCCGAGGTGATGAAGGCGGCCGTCGCCTATCTCGAACAGTTCATGGAGAAGGTCGAGGGGGCCGAGAAGGGCAAGATCGTCCTGGCGACCGTGAAGGGGGACGTTCACGACATCGGCAAGAACCTGGTCGACATCATCCTCACGAACAACGGCTACAAGGTTTACAACCTGGGGATCAAGCAGCCGGTCGATGCGATGATCGCCGAGTTCCAGAAGTCGAACGCCGACGCGATCGGCATGAGCGGGCTGCTCGTGAAATCAACTGTGATCATGAAGGAAGATCTGGTCACGTTGAACGAGCGCGGCCTGAACCCCCCGGTGATCCTCGGCGGGGCGGCGTTGAACCGTCGCTACGTCGAACAGGACTTGCGGGCGGTCTACCGCGGCCAACTGTTTTACGGCGAGGACGCGTTCGACGGGCTCCGAATCATGGACAGCCTCGTCGCTCGCAAGAAACTGGAGAACGTCGGCAGTTCGGCCTTGAAGGGCGTGGTGCAAGGTTCGGGGGCCACGCCAATTATCGTCGAAGCCCGACGGCCCGAACCCGCTTCGTGCTGCCCGACGCACGACCGAGTCGCGAAGGTCGCAGGCAAATCGAACGTGCCCCCGGCCCCGAACATTCCGGCCGCACCGTTCCTCGGCAGCCGGATTCGCACTGACATCGACATGCGCGAAGTGTTTCGGTTCCTCAACGATCGCACGCTGTTCAGCACGCAGTGGCAGTTCAAGAAGGGGGGCGTACATCCGGCCGAATACGAACGCCAGATGCAAGAAGTCGCCCTGCCGGCGCTCGAACGATTGAAGCGATATTGCCTCGAAGAGAACGTCCTGCGGCCGGCCGTCGCATACGGGTTCTATCCGTGCGCGAGCCAGGGGGACGACCTCGTTATCTACCGCGACGACGGCCAAACCGAATGGTTGCGGTTCGCCTTCCCGCGTCAGGACCACGGCGAGTTCCTGTGCCTGAGCGACTACGTGCAACCCGGGGAGACGGCCACGGACGTGGTCGGTTTCATGGCCGTCACGATGGGCCGCGAGGTCACGAAGGTCGCGCAGAGTTGGTATGAAGCGGGCAAGTACCAGGACTATCTGTACTTGCACGGCCTCGGCGTCGAATCGGCGGAAGCGTTGGCCGAGTGGGCGCATCAGCAAGCGCGACGCGAGTGGGGCATTGGGGCCGACGATGCCCCGGACGTGCGGAAGCTGTTCAAGAAATATTACCGGGGCTGTCGCTATTCATTCGGCTACCCGGCCTGTCCACGCCTGGAAGATCAGGCCCAACTGTTCGAGTTGCTCGAACCGGAACGGATCGGCCTGGCGCTCAGCGAACAGTTCCAGCTCGAACCGGAACAATCGACGACGGCCATGATCCTGCACCATCCGGCGGCGAAGTATTTCAATGTGTAATTGGTGGTGCATCGGTCGATTTTGATGGAGGACGAGCGATGGACGAACAGAAGCTACTCGATCGAATCACGATCGATCCAAGAATCTTCGGTGGAAAGCCCATCATCCGCGGTCGGCGGCTTGCCGTCGAGCACGTGCTGGGTCTGCTCGCGGCGGGAGATTCGCGGGAACTCATCTTGCAGGGCTTTCCGTGGCTGGAATCGGAGGATCTCCAGGCTTGCCTTCTCTACGCTCGTCGGATCGTCTGGGCAACACCCTTCTCGAAGCCATCGGCCGGGGCAAGAATCGCGTCCATCTTCAATTAACGGGCCTCGAATCGTCGCTCCGACTTCATAGTCGCACCGACCCCGGCCTCGCTCGAACCGCTTCGCGGTTCTGCGCTCGACCGGGGCTTTACTTGCGATCGCCCGAAGCGGGCTCAAAACAGTCTCCCCACATGCGACGGCTCGTTCTCAATAAATCGGATCGGAGCCCGCTTCGGACGATCGCCTGTAAAGCCCCGGTCGAGCGCAGAACCGCGAAGCGGTTCGAGCGAGGCCGGGGTCGGTG
>JANLUE010000399.1:0-12428 GCA_031363325.1 Gemmataceae bacterium | reverse complement strand
GTCCACCACCGCGAGACGGCCTTCGCGCACTGGGCGGTCCGACTCGATTCGGCCTGGCTCTGGAAGATCGCCGACTGGTCGGCCGTCGCCTTCGAGCTCGCCTTCTTGGTCGCCGTCATCAATCGCCGACTCTTCGTACTGATATCGTGCGCGGGCGTCTTTTTCCATTTCGGCGTCATGATTCTGTTTGGCATCTCGTTCGAGGAGAACGTCCTCGTTTACGGGGCGTTCATTCGCATGTCGGAATTGCCATTCGTTCGCGTTCCGAACGACGGCCAGGTCTCGCGAAAAAAGGCGTGGATCTCCTTTGGGGCGGCCGTCACTCTGGGCACGTTGGCCGCACTCTTCGGTCGATCAGTTCCCGACGCGATCGGCGTTCGCGCCGACGACGCCATTGTTTGGCTCGGCGCCTTCGTCGGTGTCGGCAAGCTCGTGCAGATCGTCCGGAATCGGACGCACCTGATACGACCGGGTCAAGCCCGCTCTTAAGTCTCACGCCGCGTGCCGTAACAGAAACGCCCGCCGAAACTCGCGTGGCGTGCCGGCGTCGACCAGGTCCACCCACACGACGACATCGGCGGCGGGAATCGTGTAATATGTTCGATGGATGCCGACAGCCCTCCGCTAAACGGAGCGTTGTATGTGGCGATCTCATGGGACAGTTCTCGTCGCATTTTGCACGTTCACGGTGATCGGTTGCGATTCGCCGGAGCCGGAAACCGAATCGAATGACGCTGCGGTCATTGCCGCAGTTGACGTAATTAAGAGCTACGCAGATCGGGACATCGACCGATCGGACCAATATCCGAATGAATTGAGACTAGCGTTCGAACGTCTGATTCCCGATCCGAAGCGCGATCTGGCGCGCGATTTTGGCTGGAAACTTAGCCCCGATTTCGTTCTGAGATGGCCGGGCGGAGTCGGAGAAGAATTCGCATTGATCGAACGCCAACGATCTGTCCCGAGTCCATTTCCAGGCAAGTGCCGAATCACTTTGATTCAGAGCGACGGATCGATCCGGGCACAGTCGGCGTTTTGGGTCCATCTCAGCGAGATTCGTGTCTCAAACTTGAAGGAGTCTGTTGAGCCGATTTTCGTCGCAGGCCTAACGTATCGAGGTTTCAATTTTGGCCGGGAGTACTACGCGATTCTTGGGGATCGAATCGATCTCGTTCGAATTGAACGTACCGGGGAGAAAATCGATCGGAACAGTAACTTCCGGAAGCATACTCGGTCCGGTCCGGAAACAATCAACCAACCTGTCTCCGCCTGGGAAGCCGATCTCGCTTCGGAGAATCAAGCCCTTATCTTGCGGGCACTCACCTGGATCGGCGGTCGTCATTTGAACCCGAAGCAGGGCGATCAGCTCCAAGATCAAATCGATGAATCATTGGACGAAATTCGAGCCGTTCGGGCGGTGAGAGCGAGTCCACGTATTATCACTCGAATCAAGGAACTTCTGAAGAGCGACAATCGATGGATTCGCGAGGCCGCCGACCTTGCCGCGAATCCGGACGACGTATTTGGCGCGAGCTTGCAACGTTAGGCCGCGTGCCGCTACAGAAACGCCCGCCTAAACTCGCGTGGCGTGCCGGCGTCGACGAGTTCTTCGACACCTTGACGACAGCGGCTGAAATGAAGTGAGGTGGTTAATTGTTGTCGACACTCTGCCGCTATGCGGAGCGTTGTATGTGGCGATCTCATGGGACGGTTCTCGTCGCATTTTGCACGTTCACGGTGATCGGTTGTAATTCCGAAAACCGACGAGCACTTCAATCAAAGTAGTATACATATATCAAAGGAAAGGTCGAAGATTTCGGATCGTGACGATGGGCTTCGAGTCAGCGGAATTCAGCCCCACCACTCCGCCCTCGGTAAACTTGACCACCTACCACGGCCGATAAACCTCGGATCGACCGGCCGAAGGGAGGGACCCATGTGTGGGATCGCGGGCGTCGTGAACCTTCGGGGCCAGTCCGTTCCGCGCCTCGCGCGTTCACTCAACGTCATGAACGACTTGCAGGAACATCGCGGGCCGGACGGTTTCGGCCAGTGGGCCCATCCGCGCGGCCACGTGGGCGTCGCGCATCGGCGATTGTCGATTATCGATCTTTCGACCGGCCAACAGCCGATGACCGACGGGCACGGCAACTGGCTCTCGTTCAACGGCGAAATCTACAACTACCTCGAACTGCGCAAGGAACTCGGCCTCGAACGATTCCGCACCACGTCCGACACCGAGGTGATCCTCGAAGCGTATCGCACCTGGGGCGAAGCTTGCGTCGAAAAGTTTCGCGGCATGTTCGCCTTCGCCTTATGGGATGAACAGAGCCAGTCGCTCTTCTGCGCCCGCGATCGCTTCGGCATCAAGCCGCTCTACTACGCGCAGGTCGAACAGAACCTGTACCTCGCATCGGAAGCCAAGGCGCTCTTGCCGTTCCTGCCGAAGGTCGAGACCGATCTCGACGGCTTCAAGGACTATCTCACGTTTCAATTGTGCCTGGCGGGCAAGACGCTGTTCAAGGGCGTGCACGAATTGCCGCCGGCCCATGTGCTCGTCGCGCGCAACGGCCAGGCCCTGACCCGGCGGTATTGGCAGGTCTACTACGATCTCGACCTGCGCCATAGCGAACTGTTCTTCCAGGAAGAACTCGAGCGCCTGTTCGCCGAATCGGTCGAGTTCCACAAACGCAGCGACGTGCCGATCGGCGCGTATCTCAGCGGCGGGCTCGATTCGAGTCTCGTCGCGGCGCTCGCGACTCGCGACGACCCCGCCAACTTCGAAGGGTTCACCGGCAAGTTCGCGCTCGGCCCGCGCTACGACGAAAGCGAATATGCCCGAGCCGTCGGCCAGTCGAGCGGGTTTACCGTTCACGAGATCGACATCACGGCCGCCGACTTCATCGAGCATTTGCCACGCACGATCTACCATCTCGATTACCCGGTGGCCGGCCCCGGTTCATTCCCGCAGTACATGACCTCGAAGCTCGCGGCCACGCGACGCAAGGTCGTGCTCGGCGGCCAGGGGGGCGATGAAATCTTCGGCGGGTACGCGCGATACTTGATCGCCTACTTCGAGCAGTGCATCAAGGCCGCGATCGATGGGACGATGCACAACGGCAACTTCCTGGTCACCTACGAATCGATCATTCCCAATTTGGTCACGCTACGCGAATATAAGCCGTTGTTGCAGGAATTTTGGCGCGACGGTTTGTTCGAGGATCTTGATCGCCGCTACTTCCGACTGATCAATCGCGCCCCGACGCTCGGCGACGAGATTCGCTGGGAGGCGCTCGGCGATTACGACGTGTTCAAGACGTTCCAGCAAATCTTCCGGGCCGGCAACGTCAAGAAGGAAGCGTACTTCGACTTGATGACGCACTTCGACTTCAAGACGCTCCTGCCGGGGTTGTTGCAAGTCGAAGATCGCGTGAGCATGGCGCACGGGCTCGAATCGCGCGTGCCGTTCCTCGATCACCCCCTGGTCGAGTTCGCCGCGACGATTCCGCCAAACATCAAGTTCAACAAAGGCTCGATGAAGCAGATCCTGAAGAATTCGCTCGGCAAGTATCTGCCCGATGTGATCCTGAACCGCAAGGACAAGATGGGTTTCCCGGTCCCGCTGACGGAATGGCTGAAAGGCGAGGCCCGCGACTTCGCCCGCGATACGTTGTCGACCCATAAGGCGGTCGAACGCGATCTGGTCGATAACCGCGTGGTGGTCTCGAAACTCGACGCCGAGCCACAGTTTAGCCGCAAGGTCTGGGGCCTGTTGTCGCTCGAAATCTGGCAGCAACAGTTCCACGACAAGGCGGCTGAGTTTCGAGCCAGGCTCGATGAGCCGGCGAGCCGGGAGGCGGCATGAAGATCGTCACGGTCCTCGGGGCGCGGCCGCAGTTCATCAAGGCGGCGGCCGTCTCGCGCTTGCTGCCCGCCGATTCCGAAGTGTTGGTTCACACCGGCCAACATTACGACGAGAACATGTCGGACGTGTTCTTTCAGGAACTCGACATCCCGAAGCCGGCGCATCATCTGGGCATTGGTTCCGGTTCGCACGGGGCCCAGACCGGGCGGATGCTCGAAGCGATCGAGAAGGTCTTACTGGACGTGAAGCCCGACGCCGTGCTCGTATACGGCGATACGAATTCGACGCTGGCGGGCGCGCTCGCCGCCGCGAAGTTGCACATTCCCGTGGCGCACGTCGAAGCCGGCCTGCGTTCGTTCAACCGCAAGATGCCGGAAGAAGTGAACCGCGTCCTGACCGATCACGTGGCGAACTGGTTGTTCGTACCGACCGACACGGGCGTCGAGAACCTGCGCCGCGAAGGCATCGCCGACGAACGCGTCGATCTGGTCGGCGACGTGATGTACGACGTGGCCTTGATGTTCCGCGATCGTGGCCGACCGGTGAGTACCTGGGGCCTTGCGCCGAAGGGCTATTTGCTCGCGACAATTCATCGCGCCGAGAACACGGACGATCCGGCGCGGCTGTCGGCCGTGTTCGGCGGGCTCCGCGAATTCGCCGGGCGATTGCAGGTTGTGTTGCCGTTGCACCCTCGAACCCGGGCGGCCCTCGCGAAACACGGGCCCAATGTGACGGCCGGCCTTCAAGTCATCGACCCGGTCGGCTACCTGGACATGACCTCGCTGGAACGAAACGCCCAGGTGGTCGTGACCGATTCGGGCGGCGTCCAGAAGGAAGCATTCTTCCATCGCGTCCCGTGCGTGACTCTGCGCGACGAGACCGAGTGGGTCGAGTTGGTGAAGATCGGCTGGAACCGACTCGTTCCGCCGACCAGTGCGGACGCCGTGCGTGATGGCATCACGGCGTCGCTCGACGATTGCGATCGCCCGACACCGCCGAGTGATCTCTACGGCGGCGGCCAGGCGGCGGAACGGATCGTTCGTCGATTGACGACGCGATAATGCTGTGGAGTTGAAACGCGTCGGCGCAACCTCAAGCTGCGTCGGGCGCGAACACGGTGCGGCCGCCATCCACGGGCAAGCATGCTCCCGTGATGAAGTCGTTGTCGACGAAGGCCAGCACCGCGCCGGCGATGTTCTCGGGACTGCCTTCGCGTTTCACCAGGGTCGCGTTGATCGCTTGACGCTTCTCTTCTTCAGGCAAGTCCGGCGGGAGCATCACGGGGCCTGGCAGGACGCAGTTCACACGGACACGCGGGTTGCGGTGAGCAAGCTCGACGGCCAGACAACGCGTGAGCGTCGAGACGGCCCCCTTCGACGGGAAATACGCGGCGTAGTTCAAGTACGGCCGAACTTCCGCCCAATCGCCGATATTCACGATGACCCCGCCCGATTCCTGTTTCGCCATCGCGAGGCCCGCCTGTTGAGCGCACAGGAACGTACCGAGGGTGTTCGTCTCGAAGTGGAAGCGCACGTCGGCGGCCGTCACGTCTTCGAGTCGCTTGCTCTTCCAGACCGCAGCGCAATTGACCAAGACGTCGAGCCGACCGAATTTCTGCAACACGCCATCGACCATAGCGCGGACGGCCTTCTCGTCGGACAGGTCTGCTTGAAACGACTCGACCTCGACGCCGTGGGCGCGCAGGGCCGACACGGTTTCCGCCGCCTCGGTGCCGGAGCTCCGATAGTGCACGGCGATCGCGTAGCCCCGTCGAGCGAGCGCGTCGGCGACCACGGACCCCACCCGGCGCTTGCCACTGCCCGTCACCAGGGCCACTCGCGTTGCGGACATCGGTACTCCATCAAGGCGTATGCGTTTGGATGCGAGGGCGAGGGGCGATTGAGTTCGCAACTACCCCTTTGGCGTTCCCCAGTGCTCGCGATACTTTCGCTTCACGAGCGCGTTCGCCTCCGGGTCGTTCGTCACCATTTCGGCCTTCGGGTCGAACTCCAGAACCTTGCCGACGCGGGCGGCGATGTTCGCCAGATGCACAATCGATGCCGACAGGTGGCCGGCCATCACGTCGGCGTTGAGAGACTTCGCGTCGCGGACCGCGTCCAGGAAGTTCGTGTGGTGCGCGACCAGATCGGCCGAGCCCTTGCGCTCGGCGATCACTTTGTTTTTCGGCCCGTACAGCGTCCAGCCGATCGAGTGGCCGATCACGAGCATTCCCTTCGTGCCGTAGAACGCCGCTCCGTTCTCGTAGCCCTCCTGCACGTACGGGCTCCAGATTCGTTGCTCGAAGATCAGTTGTTTGCGAACGCCCGGCCGACCTTCGACCGGGTACTCGAAGACGGCGTACTGCGTGTCTGGAAACTGTTGGTCGTCGTCGAAGAAGTACTTGCCGCCGAGACAGGTGACGCGACTCGGTTGCGTGGTGGCACCGAGGCCCCAGACCGCCACGTCGATGTCGTGAACTCCGTCGTTTCCGATGTCACCGCAACCGAACTCGTACCACCAGCGCCAGATGCCCGGCAGCATGTTCGCGCGATAGGGCACGACCGGTGCCGGCCCGCACCAGGTGTCGTAGTCGAGGTGGGCCGGCGGCTCGCTCGGCTTCGTCTTGCCGATCGAACGGCGCAGTTGACTGTTCCACGCCTTGGCCACGAGGACTTCGCCGATCTCGCCGGCTTTGAGTCGATCCATCGCCTCGCGGACACATGGCGTGCTACGGCTTTGCGTGCCGACCTGGAGGAGTTTCTTCGAGCGCGTCACGGCGTCGGCCATCAGTCGGCCTTCGCGAATGTTGTGGCTACACGGCTTCTCGACGTACACGTGCTTGCCAGCATCAAGTGCGAGGATCGATGCGGGCGCGTGCCAGTGGTCGGGCGTCGCGATCAGCACCGCGTCGACGGACTTGTCGTCGAGAAGCGTTCGCATGTCGCCAACGGCCTTCGGCGCTTTCTTGGAACCGTCTTCGACCGTCTTGGCCGCAGTCGCCAGGCGGTTCTTGTCGACATCGCAGACGTAGGCGATTTCGACATCGGGCCGTTTGAGCAGGGCGCGAACGTGGTTCATGCCCATGCCGCCCGGCCCAATGACACCGAGCACGATCTTGCGGCTCTCGGCGGCCGAGGTCGGTGGCCCGAGGGCCAGCGACGCGGCCCCGGCGGTTGCGGCTTGGAGAAACGTTCGACGTTCGGGGAAAGACATGTTCGGAACTCCGGAAGGGTGCAGGCGGGGGCTTGGTTATACCCGACGCTCGAACGCGGGTCCAAACAAATTGTCACTACCGCGCGCGGGCTTTCGACTGGGATCGAAGCCTTCCGATGCTCGATCAATTGAATGACAATGGAGGACGCGATTCGCTTGCGAAGGAAAAAAGAGCGCGGCCAAATTCGTACAATCCCTTGAATCGTCGGCAGCGTACAATCAAGGCGAGTGGTCGGCCGGCCGCTGGGCAACGGACCGGCCGACCGTGGCTCGTGATTCGCGCGACAGCGCGGAAGTGGCGTGAGTATGGGGTCGGGACGATTCGCCCCGACCCCAACGATGACCAGGCGACAAGTCCGAGGATTGGGCCGGGGGTAATCTCGCCCCAATCCGGATCGAGAGGCGGGCGTGTTGGGCAACCCTCTCAATAATTGAATTGCCCGACGATGGTGGACCGAACAGGATTCCTCGGCTTTTTCCGACGACCGGTCGGGAGCGCGATTGGGGAAGGACCATGACGGACCTCGCGGCGGACCCGCTCGAAAACCCGTTCCTCTCGTATGTGAATCGGCTTCGCACCGGAGACGAAGCCGCGCTCGAGGAACTCGTCGCGCGCTACGCGCCGGTCATTCGACTCGAAGCGCGCATGCGCCTGCGCTCGCCGCATCTCCGCGCCGTGCTCGACTCGATGGACATCTGCCAGTCGGTCCTCAAGAGCTTCTTCCTCCGGGCGGCGGCCGGCCAGTTCGACATCGACCGCCCCGAGGACCTGGGCCGATTGCTCGTCCAGATGGCCTGCAACAAATCGCTCGAAGCGGCCCGCCGCGAATACGCCCAGAAGCGCGATGTCCGCAAGTCCGTCAAGCTGGGCGAAGAAGCTCATCTCGTGTCCGGCGGTGAGGACCCCGTCGAGATCGTCGAGTGGAGGGAGTTGCTGATTCGCGGCCGGCAAATGCTCACGACTGTCGAGCGCGAGTTGTCGGATCGCCGCGCCAATGGCGATTCGTGGGAAGCGATCGCGACGGCGCTTGGCGGCTCGGCCGATCAGCATCGCATGCAGTTGAAGCGCGCCCAGGATCGCATCGTCGCCGCTCTCGGGCTGGACGCCGCCAATGACTGACCGTATGCGCCGCAAGCCGTCCCTGGCCGACCAGTACCGCCGCTTGTGGCGCCCCGGAGCCCCGCCGGACCTGCGGCAGTTTCTGGCGGGCCATCCGGCCGTCGGCCCGGATGAACTCCTCGACCTGATCGAGACCGACCGGGCCGAGCGCTGGCGGCGCGGCGACCGCGTCAAAGCGGAACGTTACCTCAAGCATTTCCCGATCCTCAAGCAAGACCTCGAAGCGACGCTCGTCGTGATCTACGGAGAATATTACCTGAGCAAGGACCTGGGTGAAACGCCCTCGCTCATGGACTTCATCGCCCGGTTCCCGGAGCACGCCCGCCGTCTCCGCGATCAGATCATGTGGCACGAGGCGATCGAACTCGGCAACGTCTTCGGCACGGCGGTCGCCCCGGTGATCCCCGGCCTGGCCGTCGGAGAACTGCTCGGGCAGGGGGGCATGTCCACGGTCTATCGCGCGACCGACGAACATTCGGGCGGCGACGTGGCCGTCAAAGTTCTCGATGCCGGCCAACTCCAAAACTTGCTCCGCGTCGCGCGCTTCCGCCGCGAGATCAGCTCGCTGATGCGATTGACGCACCCGAACATCGTGACCGGCTTCCAGACCGGCGACATTCGTGGTTTGCCGTACCTCGTGATGGAATACTGTGCCGGCGGGCCGCTCTCCGAGTATCTGAAGGGTCGGGTGATTCCGCCAGGCACGGCCGCGAACATCCTGCGCGATCTCGCGTCGGCCGTCGAGTACGCGCACGGCAAGGGCGTCATCCATCGCGACATGAAGCCGGCCAACGTGCTCTTGAGCCTGACGCGTGGAGCGGCGACGAACCCGACGCCCGCCAGCAACGGCTCCGCCACGAAGCGAAGCGAACAACCCGCGCTCGTCGAAGGCGACTTTCCGTTCATCCCCAAAGTGTCCGATTTCGGATTGGCGAAGTGCCTAATCGGCACGGAGAGCGGCATCACGGCCACGCGTGAAACCCTCGGCACGCCGTGCTACATGGCCCCCGAACTCACGACCGGGGCCCGCGATGCCGACGCTCGAACGGACGTGTACGGCCTCGGCGCGATCCTGTACGAGTTGCTTACTGGCCGCCCGCCATTCATCGCATCGGCCCCGCTCGAAGTGGTCCGCATGGTCCGTGAAGACCTGCCCATCCCACCCCGTGACGTGAACCCCGACATCCCCGACGACCTATTGGGCATCTGCGTGAAGTGTCTTCAGAAAGACCCGGCCGACCGCTTCCAGTCGGCGGCCGAGGTTGGGGAAGCGCTGCCGGGCACGCGCGAGATGCGTGCCTTTGTGTGATCAATTCGAATCGCTAAAATTCATTCGTGTCGTCCACGCAGCGGAATCGTGTCATGGTGCCCGACCCCACTGGCGTTCAAGTCGACCCAGATTCGGCTTACGCCGACACGCTCTCGCGGGTCGGCTCTGAATCGAATTCCGGGACGATCACTTATCACGGCGGCCCGAACGCAGAACCATTGCCGGGCATGCTTCCCGATTTGCCAGGCTACCACTTGTTGAGCGAACTCGGCCCCGGGGCGGCATGGGGGTCGTTTATCACGCCCACGATTTGAAGTTGAATCGCGATGTCGCCATCAAGATGGTTCTCGGTGGCTCGGTCGCTGGCCCGAACGCGCTAGTCCGATTCCTCGCCGAGGCTGAAGCGCTGGCCGCATTGCAACACGCGCACGTCGTGCCGGTTTTCGATCGCGGACAGTACCAGGGATTGCCCTATTTCGTGATGGAATATTGCCCAAATGGATCGCTGAGCGATCGCGTTCGCGAGAACCCGCTCCCTGGACGAGACGCGGCCATCTTGGTCGAGAAACTCGCACTTGGCTTGGCGGCGGCCCATTCTCGAAACTTCTTGCACCGCGACTTGAAACCGGCCGACGGCAACCCGAAGATCACAGATTTCGGCCTCGCCAAGCGATTCGATGATCCCGGTGAACCCGGCATGGGCCTGACGCTGACCGGCCACGTTATGGGCACGCCGAGCTATATGGCCCCCGAGCAAACGAAGGGCGAAATGGCTGAAACGCCTCCGGCGTAAAAACCGACCCGAAGGGCGCTCTATTGCCTCGAAAACCAAAAACGCGAATCGCGTTGATCCGAATCGGCGGCGGGCCGATTGATCGCTTGTAAGACCACGAAAGAGTTCCACTTGGGAGGGAGTTGACATGACCGACATCTACAATTCGCCGGAACTGGATGCCCTCCAGGCGGCCGGGGACCAACTTTACGATCGACTGATCAAGCCGTCTCTCGAAGCCAAAAAACCACGGCCGGTTGGTCGGCATCGACGTGAATTCCGAGGACTTCGAATTGGGTGACGACGTGTCGTCGATCATAGGCGCATTGCGAAATCGGCACGCCGATGCTATGGTGTCGGTCCTACGAGTCGGCGGTGGTGCCGTGTATGAGCTCCGGTCGCCGACCATACTCGGAGAATGCACATGACCAAACTCGACGAAGATGCCAGCTCTCAGGAAGTAATCGACCGCGGCCTCGAAGTCTACGACCGGTTGATTCGGCCGAGCCTGGAGCAGGCGAATTTCGGCCGGATCGTGGCCATCGACGTCAATAGTGAGGAGTTCGAAGTCGACGACGAGTCGCTGGAAGCGACGTTTCAACTCCGGAAGCGAATGCCCGAAGCGGTGGTTGCGATCTTAAAGATCGGCGGCGGCGAAGTGTTTCGGATTGGGTACTTTCCACTTCGAACGAGTCCATGAATTTGCATTCGAGAAAATGTTGGAGTCTGAGATGACAAGCATCACGACAAAATTTCCGGCCACCCAGGTACTTCGACTTGGAAATGAAGTCTACGATCGACAGATCCGCTCCAGCGTCGAATCGGGACATCTCGGTCGAATCGTCGGGATCGATGTCGATTCGGAAGACTTCGAGATTGGCGACGATGTTCTGCAAGTGTTCGAGGGTTTATTGCCTCGAAACCACAAGCGCTAATTGCGTGGATCCGAATCGGCGGCGGGCCGATTGATCGTGTATGATGCACCCAGGTACTCGAATTGTTTCGCCCTTCGAAGGGGTCCGCAATGCATCAAACGACTCTTGAGGAACGCATCCAGAGGCGAAATCGCGCGCAAGAACGGTATGACGCGCTTATTCGTCCGACGCATGAAGCTGGCAATATTGGGCGATTCGCCGCTCTCGACGTTGATTCCGAAGCGTTTGAAATTGGCGACGACTTTCTGGACGTGTGCCATCGATTGCGGGCCCGGCAGCCGGCTGCACGGGTCGTGGTCCTTCGGATCGGCGGTGGCCCGATCGATCGAATCGGCTCGATCCCACCAGAGAATTACCGATGATCCAAGGCATCGTGGTCCCGCGAATGGATCCTCGCGTTTCCTTCGACCTGTTCGATTGGGCCGGAGTCCGACAAACGATCTCCGCCTCCATCGACACCGCGTTTTATGGTTCCCTTGCACTTCCGTTGGCGCTCATCACCCACTTGGCCCTTCCGACAGCGGGCGAAGGCGATATTCAACCTGCGGATGGGTCAACGATTCCGCAAGCATACTACGAGGCCCAAATTGAATGGGATGGTGTCACTCGAATCATTCGTGTTGTCGAATTGGGAAATGAGCCACTCATTGGCGTTCATCTTCTTTGGAATCGACGCCTGATTATTGACATGGTCAACGGTGGCCGCGTATCGATCGAGTCATTGTCTGAAATCTCCCCATGACTTACTCCCCCCTGCGACTCGCGTTCGACGGTGGCACCTTGGTCGTGACCGGCGGGTCGGACGACGATCGGGCCAGTTTGCCGCACGTCGCGTTCGATCCGCGAACGCATACGCAGCGGGCCGAGGGGCGACACTACCGCGTCATCGTCGAGTACCTGCGCTCGAAGAAGATCGAATACGAAGACGCGGCCCGGGACTATGCGGCCACGAACTGGGCCCTCGTCTCGACGCGCGTGCCGTTCCCGCATCAGACCGAGGCCGTCGCCACCTGGTGGAACGGCGGGGCCCGCGGCGTGGTCGTGTTGCCGACCGGCACGGGTAAGACGTTCGCCGCCATCCTGGCGATTCAGAAAGCCGGCCGACCGACTCTCGTCGTCACCCCGACGATCGACTTGCTCAACCAGTGGAACTGGGAATTGAGTTCCGCGTTCGGCGTTGAAGTCGGCCTCATGGGCGGCGGGCATTACGATCCGCAACCGCTCACGGTCACGACCTACGACTCGGCCTACAT
>JANLUE010000372.1:0-6858 GCA_031363325.1 Gemmataceae bacterium | reverse complement strand
ATCCACCAGGAAATCATCGAGGTTTGGCTTCCATAACTTGTCGGCGATGGCCGCCAGTGTCTCAGGGCTGCGATGAGAGTCAATGCCTCGCCGCAATTGATCCGTCGTACTGGCGTAGAGAAGTTTCGTTTTCTCATAGAGCAGATACACGCCGGTCTTCTCCGGAAGCTCCTCGATCGGATCGCGGAGCAATCGAAAGCCAGTGATGAGCTTCGGCATCACGAACGGAGCCTTGAGCGTATTCGTTCGACCAGCCCTTTTGCGAATGCTCAGTGCGGCCCATCTGTATTGGAACGACGTATAGCCGGGCTTGACCTTTTTGGCGATGGCGTCGAACTGCGATGCCAGCCGGGGATCGCAAAGAATATCGTCGACCGAGGCACCTGTCTTGTAGCGAAGTTCGGTGGCGGCAAACTCGCTTGCGAACGCGAAATCACCGTACGGAATGCTCGTCTTAACCGACTTGAGATTGGGGAGTTCTTTGTTCTTTCGCGCCTTGAAGAGGGCCTTGTTGATTCGGTAGTCGTTCGCCGCAATCCCAAGTTCCCGACACTTCTTCAGAAAGATGGCGTTTTTGGCCGGGTCGGCGATGTAAAGGTCCGATGAGCCGCGGTCGCGACGAACCGCCAGGAACGCCCGCTTCACGAGTTCCCAATCGATCTCTTCGTTCTCGTCGGCGACGTTGGTTCGCGGGCTCGATCCGAGGGCGTCAAAGTACCGCTGAACGTCGCCCTGTGATCCGATCTGACCGTGGCCAAATCCGACCGGGCCGACAATCTCCGAATGGAGTATCGCGCTGATCGCGTAATGATTGAGGTTGCTCATAGCACAAAATTCCGAATTCTGTGAAACACACTGTCGATCACCAGGCCGATTTCTCCTTGATCATCTTCTTGCCCATTCGGTGCAAAAGAACCGCCAGTTGGCGAATCTTCCGCTCGTCCTCCGCATGAGCCTGCTTCGCATAGCAGTGGATCAAGAGCACATCCTCCGTTATGATCACACCGTCGTCATTTCGCCACTTCCCTTTTGCCATCGGCATTTCAGTTCCACCGCCAAACAGTTCGGCGAGCAAGTCTCCCACTGCGTTGGCCCACATCTGTTGATCTTCCCCGGGCGCAAGTTCACTTCCGTCGTGAGTCTTGCTCGGAATGAACACGATCAACAGAATGGAACCCGCTTCGTCCTCTGATCCGAGGATTTCCTGATGGGTTTTCTTCCGAGGCAACGCCGGACTCCCAGATGGATAGTTGCTCGTTGAGTCTATCGGGAGTGAAAGATACCCCGGTCGTAATCGCACTGGAAGTGCCAATTACCCCCAATTCTCGAAATTTTCGCCCGCATCTCTGTTGCCTCTTTACTTAGGAGCATACCAAGTCATTCTGTCGAGCGCAACAGCATTATCCGAGATTTTAAGTGATCTCACAAGGTCGGGTGTCCACTGCGGTGATTACAACTCGGGGATCAGAGACATCGATCGACCGGGCCTCGGCCTCATCTGATTGATCGCCGATCGCCGACTCGGTGACTGCTCCTTTGGGGCGCTCGCAATAGTCATTACTGACTGAGCGATGGAACCTTGCCATCATAGCTGAATACCGTATCCGTCGCCCTCAAGCCGTCGCAGGCACTGCTTGCGCCTTCCATTCATAGCAATATTTCGCTTCACCCGTGGCCCGCACCATGCCGCGCCTCCTCTTCGTCACCGGCAAGCTCGCGGAACCGGCGCTCCGCCGCGTCCTGGCCGAGGTCGCGCCGGCCGCAGGGTTCGAGGCGGAGGTCGCCGTCTTGCCGATCACGGTGGCTGCCCTATTGACCACCGACTGGGTCGGGCGAAAGTTGCACGTGCCCGAGGGCACCGAACGCATCGTCCTACCGGGGTATTGTCGCGGCGACCTGGCCGCGGTCACCACCGAGATACCCGTGGAACGCGGGCCGAAGGACTTGCGCGATCTGCCGGCGCACTTCGGCGGGCGCGTGGGTCGACCGGAGAACTACGGTTCGTTCGACATCGAGATCCTCGCCGAGATCAATCACGCGCCGGGCCTCGATCGACGCACCCTGGTCGAAATGGCCCGCGACCTTCGATCGTCCGGGGCCGACGTGATCGACCTGGGCTGTGATCCCGGTTCGACCTGGAGCGAAGTCGGCGACGCGGTTCGAGCCCTGCGCGACGACGGCTTGCGGGTCTCGGTCGATAGCTTCAACTCGACCGAGGTCGAGTTGGCGCTGGCCGCCGGGGCGGAACTCGTGCTCAGCGTCAATAGCACGAATCGGCACCTGGCTCGCGGCTGGCACGAACGGTTCGGCGCGGCCGTGGTCGCGATCCCCGATGTGCCCACCGAACTGGCCTCGCTCGATGCGACCATCGACGTGTTGGTTCGCGATGCCGTGCCGTTTCGGCTCGACCCGATCGTCGAGCCGATCGGGTTCGGGTTTGCGGCCTCGCTGGGCCGATACATCGAGACGCGGCGAAAGTATCCCGATGCCGAGATCATGATGGGCGTCGGAAATCTCACCGAGTTGACCGACGTTGACTCAGCCGGGATTAACGTGCTGCTCGCGGGGTTCTGCCAGGAACTCGGGATTCGCAGCGTGTTGACGACGCAGGTCATCAACTGGTGCCGGTCGGCCGTCCGCGAGTTCGACCTCGCGCGTCGGCTCGTGTTCCACGCCGTTCGCGAACGCGTGTTGCCCAAAAACCTGGAACCCGATCTCGTGACCTTTCGCGATCCCCGCCTGTATGAGTTGGGCGAAGCGGGCCTCGCCGAACTCGCTCGCGGCGTGACGGACCGCAACTATCGGCTGTTCGCGGAGCGCGGCGAGCTTCACGTCATCAACGGCTCGATGCACTTGCGCGGCACCGATCCGTTCCTGCTGTTTGAACAGATGCGAGCCCGCGACCCGAAGCTCGACGCGGCCCATTCGTTCTACCTCGGTTACGAGATGGCCAAAGCCGTTACGGCCCTCACGGTCGGCAAGAACTACATCCAGGATCAAGCCCTGCGTTGGGGATTCCTGACCGTGCCCGAAATCAGCCACCGTCATCCGGAAGCCGAATCGTAAAATGCCGGCATGATGAAATTCGACCTGCACCTGCACACTTATCGGTACTCGCCCGACAGCGAAATCGATCCCTTCGACCTCGTCCGCCGGGCCAAGGAAATCGGCCTGGATGGGATCGTGATTACCGAACACGATCAACTTTGGCCCGAAGCGGAATTGGCGGAACTTCGCAAAGCGGCCCCCGGCCTCGTGGTGCTCGGCGGTGTCGAAGTATCGGCCCGGGACGGCGACGTGCTTTGTTACGGCGTGACCGATCTGACGCGCTTGCGGCGTGGCACCCGGTGGGGCGACTTGTGCCGCGAGGTTCGTCGTCAGGGCGGCTGTGCCGTGGCGGCCCATCCCTATCGCTGGGGCCAGAACTTCGATCGACTTCTCGAGTCCGAAGCGCCGGACCTGGCCGGCCTCGAAATGTTGTCGAACAACATGACGCCGGACCTGCGCGAACGGGCGGCCGAGTTCAGCGCACGCCGGCCCGAGTTCGCCACGCTCGGAAACAGCGATGGCCACGAACTCGATGTGGTGGGCTGTTGCCACACCGAGTTCGCCGTCGATGTGCGCTCGAACGCCGACCTGGTCGCGGCGATCCTGGGGCGAAAGGCAACTCCCGTCGTTGGGCGGCCGGGTTGATCAACGCATCGAGTCGATTGATGCTACTTCTTCTTCCGTTCCTTCGCCGGCGCTTCGACCGGTTCCGGCTCGGCTTCGACTTCGACTTCATCCGGGACCAATTCGCCGCCGACCACGCCCGCCTTGGCCGCCTGGATCTCCAGTACCCGGGCCCGCACCTGTTCGGAAAGCTCGACGTTCTCCGAAAGGAATTGCTTGACGTTCTCCTTGCCCTGGCCGAGGCGCTGGCCGTTGAAACTGAAGAATGAACCGCTCTTATCGAGTGCCCCGCAGTCCGAGGCGATGTTCACGAGGTCGCTGAACGAGTTGATGCCACGATCGTGGAGCACCTCGAACTCGGCCGTCCGGAACGGCGGGGCGATCTTGTTCTTCACGACCTTGACCCGCACTTCGGTGCCGATCACGTCGTCTCCATCTTTGACCGCCGGGCCACGGCGAACTTCCAGCCGGCACGAACAGTAGAACTTGAGCGCCAACCCGCCGGGGGTCGTTTCCGGGCTGCCGTACATGACGCCGATCTTGTGGCGAATCTGGTTGATGAAGATGACGCACGTTCGCGTCTTGCCAATGGTCGGATTGAGGACGCGGAGGGCCTGGCTCATGAGGCGGGCCTGCAGGCCGACCGATGGCTCGCCGATGTCGTTCTCGGTTTCGTTCTTCGGCACGAGGGCGGCCACCGAATCGATCACAATGATGTCCACCGCGTTCGACTTGACCAACATCTCGGCGATCCGCAGGGCTTCTTCGCCGAACGTCGGCTGGCTGACGAGCAGGCTTTCGAGGTCGACGCCGATCCGCTTCGCCCAGGTGGGGTCGAGGGCGTGTTCGGCATCAATGTACGCGGCAACCCCGCCCGCTTTCTGAGCGTTCGCCACGGCGTGGAGGGCGATGGTCGTCTTGCCGCTCGACTCGGCCCCGTAGATCTCGACGATTCGGCCACGCGGCAGCCCCTTGCCGCCGAGGGCCACGTCGAGGCTGAGCGAGCCCGTCGAAATGCCGAGCACTTCGTTGTTGACGGCATCGCCGAGCTTCATGATGGAGCCCTGGCCGAACTCCTTTTCGATGGCCGCGAGCGTGTTTTGCAGGTCTTTGTCGTGCGCCATGGCGGGCCTCTCTCCGAAGGGGGTTGAATTTCGTTGATCGTAGGCGGGCCGGGGGCCATTCGGCCACGACCAGGTTACTGAATGGATGTATATTACTCACTCGACCGGCGAATGGGATGTCCGTTAGAAAAAAATCTTGAGAAATTCCGGCGGTGCAACCGCTCGTCGCGCCGGCGATCGACTGGCAAGTTCGCTGAGCGCGTCACGCGAACTTGGCGAGAGAGACACGCTCGGCGTGCGCCGCGTGGCTCACAAGTCTCACCGAAAGAACATACTCTAAAACCAAACACACCGGAAAGGTTGAAGCATCATGGCGAGCGGGGAGCGGACGAGTTTGACCACCACGGGCGGGCCACGGCGGGCGCCGAATCGGGCCATGCTTCGGGCCGTCGGGTTTCACGACGACGATTTCGATCGACCGGTCGTCGGGATCGCTTCGCTTTTCAGCGACATCACGCCGTGCAACGCCCACCTCGATCGGCTCGCCCGCAAGGGCCAGGAAGGCATTCGGGCCGGCGGTGGCGTGCCGCAAATCTACGGGGCACCGACCGCGTCCGATGGCATCATGATGGGACATCGCGGCATGCGCTATTCGCTCGTGTCGCGCGAAGTCATCGCCGACTCGATCGAGGTCGTGTCCGGGGGCATGAACCACGATGCCGTCCTGGCGTTCGGCGGTTGCGACAAGAACATGCCCGGCTGTCTGATGGCGCTGGCCCGCCTCAACGTGCCGGCCGTGTTCGTTTACGGCGGGAGCATCCTGCCCGGCGTCGGCCCGGAGGGGCAGGACCTCGACATCGTTTCGATCTTCGAGGCGGTCGGTCAGCATCAGGCAAAAACCATTGACGACCGCCGTCTGCACGAGATCGAATGCGGTTCGTGCCCGGGGGCTGGTTCGTGCGGCGGCATGTATACCGCGAACACGATGTCGAGCGCGATCGAAGCGATGGGCATGTCGCTCCCGTTCGACGCCAGTCATCCGGCCGTGTCGGCCGCCAAGGAACGCGAATCGTTCCTCGCGGGTCAGGCCGTTGTGAAGCTCGTCGAGAAAAACATTCGGCCGCGCGACATCATCACGCGCAAGTCCCTCGAAAACGCCTACACCTTCGTGTTGGCCCTCGGCGGTTCGACGAATGCCGTGCTCCACTTGATGGCCATCGCCCGCGAGGCGGCCGTCGAATGGACACTGGCCGACTTCGATCGACTCGGCGACAAGGTGCCGCACCTCGCGGACCTCAAGCCGGGCGGCAAGTACGTGATGTTCGATCTGTACAAGGCCGGCGGCACACCGCCCGTCATGAAGGCTCTCCTCGACGCCGGCTTCCTGCACGGCGACTGCCTGACCGTCACGGGCCGCACGCTGGCGGAGAATCTGAAGGACGTGCCGAGCATCTACGCCAAGCCGCAGAAGATCGTGCTGCCGCTCGACAAGCCAATCTCGTCCAAGGGGCACATCGCGATCATGCACGGCAACCTCGCGCCGGAAGGGGCGGTCGCCAAACTGGCCGGCCTCAAGGTGCACAAGCTCACCGGGCCGGCCAAGGTGTTCGATGGCGAGGAAGCGTGCTTCGAAGCGATTCAGGCGCGGAAGATCAAGGCCGGCGATGTGCTGGTAATTCGCGGCGAAGGCCCGGTCGGCGGGCCGGGGATGCGCGAGATGTTGTCGATCACGGGGGCGTTGATCGGCCAGGGCTTGGGCGAAAGTGTGGGACTGATAACGGACGGTCGATTCAGCGGTGGCACACATGGACTCGTCGTCGGTCACGTCGCGCCGGAGGCCTGGATCGGCGGGCCGATCGCGTTCCTCAAGGATGGCGATTCAATCACGATCGACGGCGACGCCAAGACGCTTACGGTTCATTTGGATGAAGGCGAGTTGGCGAAGCGCCGCGCTGTGTGGAAGAAGCCGGCGATCCGGGTCGAGCGCGGCGTGCTAGCGAAGTATGCCCGGACCGTGAACTCGGCGTCCGAAGGGGCGACAACGAGTTGAAGATTCGACCCCGGCCTCGAAGCCATCGGCCGGGGCTAGCTGCGAGTCGCCGAAGCAGCTCCCAGACACCGA
>JANLUE010000349.1:0-8662 GCA_031363325.1 Gemmataceae bacterium | reverse complement strand
GAAACCCCGAGCCGGGCCGGCGATCGCGAAGCCTTCGTCTCGGGCCGCCCCCATCAGCTTTGGCGGCAGGATGCTCGACATCCGGTACAGCAACTTGCCGAACTTGTCGGCGAGTTGCGCCTCGTCGCCGGGGAAGCACAGCGGCGGGGCCGGCGAAGACGACATGTGGCCGTTGAACATCAACACATTGCCATCCGTGCTCTTGAGCCCCTTCAACGCCACGGCCGCGTCGAGCGGGTTCGCGTCGGTGGGCTGGCCGTCCGTCAGGTTGATCACGAGCGGCGGATAGCAATCTGGGTACGTCGAGATGAAGTCCGAGACGACCGTGCGCGCGAGCACGACCGCTTCGTTCATCGGCGTCTTGCCGCCGGCCGTCGGCTCGAACCACACGGGGAAGCGATACGATTGTTCGACGAGCCCGCCGGCTCCGTCGTCGACCATGCGCTTACGTTGTTCGAGTCGAATGGGGCTGTTCGCGACCGTGCTGATTGGCGCCAGCGGCTTGTACTTGTCGGTCCCGGCGAGGCACGGCTTCACTTCGCCGCCGTAGCCGATCACCCCCACGTGGAAATAGTCGCGAACGCCATCGGCCTTGGCGCACTTGAGCACGAGGTTTTGAAGCAAGCGGTTGATCGCGTCGGCCACGCCCTCGGACTTTTTCTTGCCCTGGCTGCCGCCGAACGGGCCGTCCATGGACGACGATTGATCGACCAGGAAGAGCAGGCACGTCGGGTTGGTGCGGCTGATTTCGGCGCTGAAGGCCATCGGGCTACTCGGGTTTGGGGACGGCGGGGCGGATCGGCCCGCGGACGAGCGCGGAAGACAATATCGTGCCCGGCCCGGGGCCGGACAATCGAAGCGTGACAACGTTCGGTCCACGTTGGGCGGGCGGCACGGGGGCCATTCGCACAACCGGCTCGGCCCCTTCGGCAGTTGCCGAAACGCGCAACTCTTCACCGGTGAACTCGACCGTTAGGCGGAGCGACTTGCCGACGCCCGGAACCGTCAGGTCCTGTCCGGCACAGACGATGCGAATGTCCCGCCCATCGGGGGTCAAGTCGAACGTGATTCGCGTACCGGGCACAATCTCGAAAAGGGATCGAAGCGCCGACTCGCCGGTGCCGAGCTTGAGCCCGTCGCCGGCCGGCGAACAATCCCCCTCGATCGCCCACTCGTTGGCCCGAACGCCCTGAGCGAGCGAATCGTAGCCGCGTCTCTGCACGATTGGAGTCAGGAGCGGAACGGCGTTTGGGTCGCTGGGCTCGATATCCAGCTTGTTAATCGCTTCCAATCTGGCCTGGGCGTTCTTGGTGGCCGTCGCGTCGAGTTTGCCGTTGAGCGCGATTTCGCACCAGTGGCGAGCCCGAATCAGGATCGCGTGCCGGGCTCGGGGCTCGGCGGTCGCGACCGCGCGGGCGTACCAATCGTCCGCGAGCTTGAGTTGCGTGGCCAGCTCTTTGGGGCCGACATAATCGACCTTGGCGGTCTCCTTCAGCGCCGGATTGCCACACTTCGCGAGATAGGCGAGGCCGGACGTCCAGTCCTGTCGGCCGAAGCACAAATATCGGCCACAGGTCATGTTAGCCGACGGGTCTTCCGGGTTCGCTTTCAAGATCGCAGTGGCCGCGCGCACGAGCGTGATTTCGGCGGCCAGTGCGTCGGCCCGAACCTGGGCGGCCGAGACGCGGCGGATCAAGTCCGGCGAGAGTGCCGTCAACCCGCGCGCCAGGGCGAGCAGTCGGCCCACGATCTCCGGGCGCTGTTCGTGCTCGGCCCGGTCGAGAGTCGCGAGGACGGCCTCGCATCGGGAAGCCGGATTCGCCTTGCCGGCCAACTCGCCGAGCGCGGTTGCTCGGATTGGAAGGTCGTCGACGTCGAACCATGCAGCCAGGGCGTCGATCGAACGTAGCGTCGCGTCCGCGTTGTCGGCCTTGATGGCCAGGGCGCGAGCCTCTTCAAACATTGCGAAGCGAACGGCCGTTTCGATGTCCGGACCACAAGCCGCCTGAACCATGGCGTCCGCCAAAGCGACCTGATCGAGCGGCGTCGCGGGCACCGCGCGTTTCCGAAGCTCCGACCGCACGGCCGCGACGTGATCGCTCTCGGGCTGTGCAAGTGGCTCGGCCGGTGCGTTGAACGATTGTGCGGCCTTCGCACGCGGCAACGGCACGCGGTGAACCTGTCCCGAGACGGAACCCGCGAGCGCGAATCGGCCGTCCCGGTCGATCGCCACGCACTGGCCCTTGCCTTCGAGGTCGTGCGTCAGTCGAGCGGGTTTCCCGGTGTCGGCCGACCAGAGTCGCAGCGTGCCATCAATGCTGGTCGTCGCGACGTGCTTGCCGTCGGGCGTCCAGGCCACGCCGACGACCGGCCCGGTGTGCCCCGCCATTCGGGCGAGTTCGCGGCGGGCCGTCGGGTCGTAGATGCTCGCGGCGCCATCGACTCCCGTCGTGGCGAGACGCGCGCCGTCGGGCGAAAATTGCAGGGCAAGCGTTCCCTTCTTGTGCGGTAGCCACTGGAACAACTTCTTGTGTCCGATGATCTGCCACGCAGTCACGGACCCATCGCCGGAACCGACATAGGCCGTCTTGCCATCGGGTGAAACCGCAATCGCATCGACACCCCCGGTCGCCACCTGCCATTCGTCAAACTTGGAAGTTTCCACCGTCCAGACGCGCAGGAAGCCGTCGTTCAAGCCGGTCAACACGATCGACCCATCGGCCGAGACGGCGAGCGAACGGACGCCACCCCGGGGGCTTTCGAGCGATTTGATCGCCGTCCCTTTGCGACCTTCGAAGAGCGTGACGGTCAGGCCATCGCAGGCGGCGAAGTTGTCGCCATACCCCGACAGAGCCACGCCCGGACTCAGAAACGTATGCAGAACCGTGGATTCGTTACCATCGGCCTCCCACAGTCGAACGGCCTTGTCCGCGCTCAAAGAAACGAACTTCTTGCCATCGCCGAGGCTCGCGACACCAAGCGCCGCGGCCAGGTGGCCCCGATAGCGCCGGGCCACCGGTTCCGGGGCGGCTTTCGCGATCACGATCGGCGGCAACTTCACGTCGAATTTCTTCGGCGGAGCGACGGGTTTCTTCTTGGGTTCCGGTTCCTTCTTCGGCGGAATCGGCTCGGGTTCCGGCTCGATCTTCGCGGGAACATCCGGGAGTTTCGCGATCGCCGCGGGGCCGGGATCCACGGGCGGGCCATTGTGCGCGACGACGGAATCCGGCTGTGAGTCGTTCGACAATTTGCGGATGAAGAAAAACGCACCCGCCCCGATCAGCAGCGCGCCGGCCAGGCACGCGGCGACGATCGGAATCGGGTTTGCACGTCGAGCCGGCGGCTCTTCGGTCTCGGTCGCGCTGACTGTTGGCGAATTCGCTCGAGGCATCGGCAACGTGGGCGGCGGGCTCGGCACGTCGACGGGTGGGGCACCCTTCCACCAGGGTTCTGGCTCGGGGGCGGGCAATTCGGGTTTTGCCCCGTCCCACCAGGGCTCGACGGAGCTGGGTACATCGTCCGGCTTGGGCCCATCCCACCAGGAAGCGGGAATCGGCTCCGGGTCGGGCTCGACTTGCGTTTCCGGTTCGGGCCCCTCGGCATCGGGAGCGAGAATGTCGTACAGCCGACGGCGTTCGGTATCGAGCAGGGTGTCGCGAGCCTCTTCGAGCTCAGCCCGGAGTCGTTCGGCGGACAGGGCGTGTGGCCCAACCAGGTGGGGATCGAGTCGAACGAGGCGAGCATCCGTGGCCGAGCGAATGGCGTCGTCGTCCGCCCGGGCCGGCGACAGGCCGAGAAGCTGATAGTGAGTCGGCGGGCGCTGCGCCTTGGGCACGCCGAGCCAGTCATACGGATCGACCACGGCCCACTCCGCGACGGGGATATTTGAATCCTACCGCGTGAACGGCCCGCCTGCAATTCGTGGGCGTGACGAGGTCGGCGTTTCCCGGTCGCTCCTCGCCTTGCGATGGTAGTAGGTCTCGGCGATGGGGCGGCCATTCAAGGTGGGCTCTGCGGCGTGGCGAGGGTTGCCGGCTCGAACAATCTCGGTGTCCCATGCATGTCGAAGCCGTTGAGTGCCGGCCGCCGCGAATGCGCGGGACGACCGGCAAATGCCGCGTCGAACGACGCTCAGAAGTTCGATTTCCCCGTCTGCCCGGCCGACAGTGTCTGTAGCAATGGAAACTCGATCGGGGCCCGACTCAGTTCGTTGCGGAGCCAGCCGTCGAAGAGTTCCTTTCGAAGTCCCGTCTTGACTCCCTCGTCGAGCTCGGCCGCCAAGAATTCTTCGACTCGGAAGATCAGGAAGCCTTGACCCGCCTGAACTGGGCCGACAACCTTGTCGACCTCGGCACCGAAGATCACATCGCCCAGGGGGTTGCCGAGATCGACGCGGCGAACGATGCCCGCATCGCCGCCGTTGGCCTTGGTCGCCAGATCGAGCGATTTCTGCCGGGCCACGTCTTCGAACGTCTCGCGGCCGTTCGAAAGCGCGTCGACGATTTCGCGAGCTTCCGGCTCGGAGGCCACGAGGATTCGCTTCAACTTGACCCGAGCGAAGCGGGCCGTTTGCGTGTTGAACGCGTCTTGAATTCGCTGATCGGTCACGACCGAACGGCGGAGCTTCTCGACGAGCAGGTCGCGCTCGAGTCCGGTCGCGAAGTCCTCGGGCGTGATGGCTTCGCGCTGGAACCACTGTTGCGTTTGCTCGGAGCCGGCCATGCCGTTCCGAAGTCGGAAGTTGTCGGCCGCCTGTTGGAGTTCCTTGTCGTTGACGCTCAGGTTCGCCCGGCGCGCCCGCGACACGAGGTAGTGTTCGACGAAGGCGTCGAGGAGTAGTGGGCGAAGTCGCCGCGAGCGCTTCATGGCCCCGAGGAAGTCGCCCAGGGTGAGCATTTCGGACCCGTGCGTCGCCGCCGGGCGAATCAGATCTGGCATTTGGGCCTCAATGAATTGGAGAGGGTTCGAGTGCGATTATCCTATCCGCCGAACGAGCGCCGCAAGACCTCCGGCTCGAATCGACCGAAGTCGTGGACTCGGCCCGTCTTGAGATTGCGGAACTGAACGACGGCCGGCGCGAACAGCAGGGGGTCGATCTTGTAGAAATCGCCGTTGTACCGTTGAAACAATTCACCGAACGGAGCCCCGTGATCGGGCGACGAACTCGACGGCACCTTCGGCCCAATGCGGTCGAGAATTTCGTCGTCGGCCCGAACCCAAAGCACGACTCGGCCACCGTACAGGATCGCGTCGTTCGTCCAGCCGATCGCCTTGCCCTCTTCGGCCGCGACCGGTGGAAGCGGCGCGATCCCGTAGCCCGACACGACCTGGTGCAAGTCGAACTTCAGTTCGTGCAACTTGTGCAGAGCGGTCTCGAGGCTGCGGGCGACGACTTGAATCGTGCCGGCCATGCTCGCGGCCGGTGCGACGCAGAGAGTCAGTGATTCGGCCGAGGTCGGCAATTTCTCGACGATCGCGGCGATCACTTCCTCGGTTGGATGCTTGCGCGTTTCGAGCACGCCGACGGCGCACGGCGGTTGCTCGCGGCCGGGAATGTGGTCGAAGATCGCTTCGCGGCCACTCGCCGCCCGCATCGGCCCGGAGCCCATCGCGAAGAACTTCTCGGCCTTCACCTGCCACCCGGCGTATTGGGAAGCTAGGCAAGCACGGATCGGGTCGTCGGAAGATACTTGAATGGCCGGCCCGTCCGCACCGGGTACGAGTGAAATTTCCGCCAGCCCCGACGTGCAAACGCGTGCGAGTTGCAGGCCCGCTTGGAGCCCCCCCTGGACGGCCCCGCCACAATCGATGACCCGAGCGCCCGCCACTTTCGTGACGGCACAGCGCCAAGGCACCGCGTGGTTCGCCAGGACATCGGCACAGGCGAGGGCGGATTCGTTGAGTGTCATGGAGAAATCTTACGGATCGCTTTCCGTGTCCGAATCAATTGGGCCGCGACCGTCGCCGCGAATCACTCCGCTTTCGATGTCACCACGGCCAAGATCTCCCGCTCGCGGCTCTGCAGCCAGCGACCCTGCCAGTTCAACGCCCGGCGATAGACGAAGGCGGTCCCGGCGAGCCACAGGATCGACAGGATCAGCGAGGCCGGAACCCAACTCACCTCGGCGACCTCGACCAGAACCATTTCGACGCCGTACGGGATCAACACGAACGCCATCGTGAGCGGGAACGCAAACATGAAGAAGACCATCTGCAGCAAAACCGGCACGATCTTCGGGTTGGACGCTTTAAGCGAACCCGCCGCGATCGGGATCGGTGCCATGATCGAAAGCGCGTTCGCCATGATGCTGAACACCAGGTACAGCGAGCCAATTTGCAGGAACGCGGCCAGCCAGCGATCGGGCCGCATCGGCAACGCGCACCCGACGATCAACACGTTCAAGACACCGAGCCCCAACGTGAAAGGAATGACGGCGAGGTTCTTGCCGATCAAGATTTCCCGGCGCGGGATTGGGCTCAACACGTACGCGCGAAACCCGGTGCGATCGTAGCCGAACTGGTTGCCGACGAGTTGAATGCCACCCATCAAGACGACGGCCGCCGTACCGAACGCGACCAGTGGTCGCGCCCAACTGGGCAGCCTCTCGTCCGACGAGAACAAGAAGCCTCCGAGAACGAGGAACATGATCACGGGCGCGATCAGGGCCATCTTCGCTTCGGGTGCCCGACTCAGCGAACGGAGGCCGGCCATCGCGACGGCCGACGCGTGTTCGGAGACCCAGGGGAGTCGCTTTTCGACGAGCCGTATTTTGCTCGGGTCATCCGGTTCGGCCGGCGTCGGTGTCGAGGTCGGCGCGGCGCCGGAACTCGTGTACTGACCGGTGTAAATGTTGATGGTCGTTCGATAGGCCCGGCGCAGGCAAACGGTGCCGATCAACCCGTACCCCACGATTCCCAGCAACGAGGGCCAAATGGTCCCGTCGGCCAGTTCCGAAGAGCCGATCGCGAGCCAACCCGGCGGCAAGGCGATGCTCACGATCGTCGCCGTTTGGCCGGCCAACGCGAGTGTTTGCTTGCCCGTTTCCGTTAACTGGTCGGCCGATTCTTTGTTGAGCCGTGCCGTCTCTTCGTCGAATTGTTTCTGATTCAGTTCCTTGCGATTCAGCCGATCGTACAACGCGGCCCGTTCTTCGGACTGTTGCTTCGGGGGCTCGAACGAGTTCTTCCAGGGCCGCGCGAGGTTGATCAGGTTCGGCAACTGAGCGATCGCGATGACGCTAAACGAAACGACGAAGATCACCGTTCGCCGTCGCCGCGGGTTGGTCATGAGCGACGCGAGCCAACCTTGAAACTGGTAGGTGACGGCCGTGATCGCGAAGACCATGGCCGCCAGGAGCGGGAAAGCGAGTAACATCGCAGGCCCAACCGCGAACGTCTGCCCGAGCGCCAACCCGGTGACGGCCGCGACGAACATCAGGAGCGTCAAGCTCGCGAGTGAACCGAAGTAATTGATCAGGAACGCACTGGAAACCGAGACGGGCAAATGCAAAAACTTGTCGAGCGACAAGCTCTCCGAACGCTGGATTTCCGTGAGCAATCGTATCATCCACATGAACAGAAACGCGACGACCAGGCCATCCCAGATCAGCAATCGGACCGTTGGCGAAACTTCCGGCAGGCCGAACAGGCCGGCGAAGAACCCGCCGACCAGGAGCCCGAATGCCGCGATCAGGGCACTCACAACGAGAACGCCCAACAAGACGACGTTGAGCGCCCCGCCCTTGCGGAATTGATTCACGCGCAAGCGCCAGCGTAGCCACAGCAGCGTTCGAAAATGTTCGCGGTTCACGAGGCGGCTCCTTCCAGCCACGCGATCTTCGGCGTGGCCATCGCGTCGGCCCCCGCCTTCTCCAGGAAGCGACTCTCCAGCGATTGGCCTTCGCGGATCGCCCCCATCGAATCTTGTTCCACCAGTTGGCCGCGCACGATCATCCCGACGTGCGTACACAGGCGCTCGACGATTTCGAGCACGTGCGACGTGAGAAACACCGTCGAACCGCGTGCGACGAATCCCGCGAGCAGATCGCGGATCACCCGTGACGTGACCGCGTCCACGCCTTCAAACGGTTCATCGAGAAACAACAGGTCGGGGTTGGGCAACAGCGCGGCCGCGAGGGCGAGTTTCTTCTTCATGCCGTGCGAGTATTCGAGCGAGAGTTTCTTCTCTTCGTTGTCGAGTCCGAGCACGCCGAGTAACTCAGTCGACCGCGAGCGAATCGTTTCCCGATCGAGCAGATACATCCGACCGACGAACGTCAGATACTCTTTCGCGGTGAGGTTGTCGAACAAGGACAGGTTCTCGGCGATGACCCCCAGGTGCTTCTTGGCGTCGAGGGCCTGGGCCGGGTCACGCATGTCGCGGCCCAGCACGAACATCTCGCCATCCGACGGCGCGAGCAGCCCGGTCAGCATCTTGATGGTCGTCGACTTGCCCGCCCCGTTGGGCCCGAGGAAACCGTAAAACGTGCCGCGCTCGACTTGAACCTCGATCGAATCGACGGCCCGGAAGTCGCCGAAGTCACGAGTGAGCCGACGCGTCTCGATGGCGAGAGTCATTGGGGAAGGCCTTCTTGTGGGTAAGCGACGCGTCCCTGTTGCGGGCCGGCCTTTTTCAAATGGTAGCCCGAAGCGTAAGCGAGGG
>JANLUE010000318.1:0-3333 GCA_031363325.1 Gemmataceae bacterium | reverse complement strand
GTCGGGTTTTACCTTGTTTCCTCGAGCATTCTGCCCACTACAGGGACAGATTTTTTGCGGCGATCTATAGTTGTGGGGAAGTATATGTATTCAAGCACATCTGTCGCTTCGTTGTTCGTAATGTTAGTACTTGCGCAAGCGACGCGCGCAGGCGACCTGGAATTTCGACATTCTGAACGAGAAGCAACCGTTGAAGGCGTCCACTATCTTGTGGCGCTAAATGGTTCGCTTTTTCCTCGATCGGTCGTCCCATCTTGAGCAGCCGCTTGGCGATTGCCTCGGCAGCTTTTCGATTGTTGGATCGCAGACTTTCGGTCTTGGTCGGGTCGATCATTCGAAACTCGAACGCTGTTTCCTTTTCCCCGCTCGCAACGGCTTCAGCTTGCGAATTCGCGCCGGTTTCAGGCCCGTGATCTGCGCGATTTCTTCGATTGAACGATCGAGCGCCATCATTCGCTTCGCCACGCCAACGAGCGCTCGGCCTCGACCTTCGACGCGACCTTTGTCGAAACCTTCCGCATAGCCCTCTTGATAAAGCCGCGTTTTCTTGCCATCGAAGTTCAGCATTCTTCGAACTCCGCGAAGCCCGGATTCGGTCCAAATCGTCACGGCTTGAGCTTGCGAATTTGCTCCGGCTTCAGGCCGGTGGCTTGTGTAATTTCTTTGATCGGTCGTCCCATCTTGAGGAGTTGCTTGGCGACGCCAACGAGGGCCTGGTCACGACCTTCATCTCGGCCCTCTTCGCGGCCCACTTCCCGGCCTTCTTCCCGGCCCTCTTGGTACAGCCGCGTTTTCTTGCCTTCGGTTAGGTTCAGCATTTTTTCGATCTCCGCGAGGCCCCAACTCGGGAATTGGTACCCGATGATCATCCCAATGAATTGTACCAGCATTCGCCGGATTTTGTCGTCAAGTCTCGACGCCTCGATCGCCGGGATGAGAACTTTCGCCTGGGCCAGGGCCGCATCCGGCTTAGCCGTGATCAATTCGATCGTGCTCAATTCGAAATCGGTCGGCCCCGCCTTTGGCAATTCGTCGAGGTACACCGCCACGAATTGTTCGGACTGCAACAGGCTACGGTATGGCCGCGTGAACTTCGGCTCGAACGATCGACTCGGCAGGATCAAGATCGCCACGAAATCCAGCGCCGGGTTCTCCTGCTCCAAATATCGAAACACCTTGTGGAACAGATTGGCGAAGCTCGCTTCGGACCCGTAGAAATAGGCCTCCCAAATATAGGCAGGGTCCCGTGTCGCGACTTTCGGCAGAAAGATTCCATCGAGGCGCAACGCCGAGTCCTTCAACTCCACCGACTTCGTTTTGAAGTAGCGGCGCGCGAGTGTCGACGGACGGCCGGCGAGCCGGAAGAACGTGCCTGGAAGGTCGCGGAACAAGCGAAAGATGAGTGTGTCGGTTTTCACAACGTCGGCCCGATGCTCCACGGGGCGAATTCCTCTTCGCCGACGCCGTTGATCTCGCTCTTCGTCTTTTCGCCACTGGCGACGGTGAGGATCTTGTCGAAGATCTCACGGCCCACTTGTTCGACCGGCACGCCTTCCAGCACGCGACCCGCGTTGATGTCCATATCGCCGAGCATGTGGTTGTAGAGGGGCGTGTTCGTCGCCACCTTGATGCTCGGGGCCGGCTTGCAACCGAACACGCTGCCGCGACCCGTCGTGAACACGAGCACATTCGCCCCGCCCGCCACGATGCCGGTCATGCTCACCGGGTCGTAGCCCGGCGTGTCCATGACGACCATACCTTTCGCGGTCACCGGCTCCGCGTATTGCACGACATCGACCATCGCCGTGCTGCCGGCCTTGGCGATCGCACCGAGCGACTTTTCGTAGATCGTCGTGAGCCCGCCTTCCTTGTTTCCGACCGACGGGTTGTTGTTGATCTCGACGCCGAATACGCTCGTATACCACTCCCACCATTTGATGCGTTCGACGAGTTTTTCGCCGACTTTTTGTGAAACAGCCCGGCGCGTCAACAGATGCTCGGCCCCGTAAATCTCCGGCGTCTCGCCGAGAATACTCGTGCCACCTTGTTGAACGATCAGGTCCGACGCGACGCCGAGCGCGGGGTTCGCGGTCACGCCGCTATTGCCATCCGAGCCGCCGCAATTCGTTCCAAGAATGATGTGCTTCGCCGACAGTTCCACGCGTCGATACTCGTCGACGACCGGCAACAGATCGACGACCGCCTTCACACCCGCTTCAACGGTCTTGCCGATTCCGCCGGACTCCTGAATCGTCAGGACCAGGGGCTTCTTCTTTTTGCCGCCGAGCGTGATCAGTTCGAGATGCTCCCCCTCGACCAGGTGAATCGCCTGACCGGTCTCGCAACCGAGGCCGATCAAGATGTACGCCCCAACATTAGGGTGCCGTGCGAAGCCGGCCAGTGTGCGGTCGAGTTGTTTGTGATCCTCGCCGTCGTAGGCCATCGCACAGCCTTGCTTGTGGATGATCGGCACAATCCCATCGACGTTCGGATATTTGGCCAACACGCCGGACGCCCGCAGTCGCTCCGCGACGTATTTGCTCGTGGCCGCGGAGCAATTTACCGTACTGATGATCGCGATGTAGTTCCGCGTTCCATAACGCAAGTGTTCGGGTCGATCCGGGCCGCGATCGTATCCCTGGAACGAATGCTGTTTGTCCGGCGGTCCAGGCGGGGCCGGGGTCTCGCTGCAATACGCGTAGTCTCGGTCGAACTTGCCGAGTACCACGTTGTGGACGTGGACGTGTTCGCCGACCGCGATCGCCCGGCCGGCGAAGCCGATGATCTGGCCGTACTTCAGGACCGGGTCGCCTTCCTTGATCGGCACGACCGCGAACTTATGCCCCATGCGAACCGGGCCGGGGACGGTGAGCGTTCGGCCATCAAGCGTGAGTTCGGTCCCGCCCGGTATCGGTCGAGCGGCGACCGCGATGTTGTCGGCAGGTCGAAGATGGACGGCGACGGATTCGAGTGGAACGGCCGGCATGTGATACTTTCGAGTCGAGGCGGGCACTGTCAAATTACGCGAACGGCGGACGGTTGCCTATCATTCCGTCAGCCCCGGAACACCTTGGAGCTACCGCATGCGCGCTTTCGCAGGGACCATCGCGATGATTCTCGCCGCCAGCCCGTTGGTCGCGGCCGTCAAAACCAAAACGATCGAGTACGAACACGATGGCACGAAATTCGTCGGCTTCCTGGCCTACGACGACGCGGCCAAGGAGAAGCGGCCGGGCGTTCTGGTCGTTCACGAATGGTGGGGCCTGAACGACTACGCCAAGGAGCGGGCCAAGAAATTGGCGGAGCTCGGGTACGTCGCCTTCTGCCCGGACA
>JANLUE010000800.1:0-2454 GCA_031363325.1 Gemmataceae bacterium | reverse complement strand
ACGCGCCTCCGAATTGGGCGAGGTCCCAAGACGGAGGCGCGTCGCGCCATGAATTTCCGCGCGAAATCTGCCCGCCAGGGAACGACTTATCGCGCGTCTTTCCAGTACACGCGGCGGAACTCGATTTCCGAGCCCTCGGCCGACAACGCGATGAGCGGGGCCTCCGCGTCGGACTGGTCGTAGGTCAGCGCTTTCTTGTCGTTAATTCGCAAAGTGACGCTACGGCCGTCGAGGCCGATCTCGATCGTATTCCAATCGCCGATTGGGCGGGCCAGGGTCTCGGTCGGCTTGAGGGAGACGGCCTTGTCGCGATCGCTCGCGCCGTTGAATTTGGCCGTGATTGTGCCGCACTTGTCGCCGAGATCGATTCGCACGCCGTCGCCGTCGATCGTGCGACGGACGTACAACGCGGCCGCGAAGCCGGTCGTCGAGCCGGTGCGGCGGAAGCGATATTCGAGCTTCAGCGTGCCGTTGCGAAACTCGCGCTCCGCCACGTATTGATCGGGAACGGTCGAGCAAACGAGCGTATTGTCCGTGGTCATTCGCCAGGGGCTTTTGCCCGAGCCGGTGCGCGACCAGTCCTTCATCTGCTTGGCGAGCAAGTCGTTCCAGTCGCGGCTCTGCGAGGCGGCCGGCGACCCGAGCAAGCTGGCGATCAGGCCAATGGCGAAGACGGTGAGGAACGCGCGCATAGGTGCCAACCTATAATTGTGGTTTCGCCCCAAAGCGTAGTACACGATTTCCCACGATGCCGAGCCCTCCATCGCCCGCGCCCGAACTCCACGTCCTGGCCGCCGACCATCGGCCGACCTGGAAACTCGTGCTCGCGCTCGCCTGGCCCGTGCTCGTCCAGCAATTCCTGATTCTCAGCGTGGGGCTCTACGACCAATTCCTGGCCGGCAATAACGCGCCTGAGGATGAGAGCAAACACGTCGTCTATCAGGCTTCCCAGACAACCGCGAACTACATCGCCTGGTGCATTTCGTCGGTGCCGGCCTTAGTCGCTGTTGGCGGAACCGCCCTGGTCGCTCGCTTTGTCGGAGCACGCGATCAGGCGAGCGCCGTCCGCGTGACGAACCAATCGATCCTGCTCGCGTTCGTCTGTGGCCTGATTAGTACGCCCCTGGTGTACCTGGCCCTACCGTGGGGTTCGCGGGTCTTGAACCCCGACGCCGAGTCGGCCGACAGCGCGATTCGCTTTCTGACTCCGATCGTGATCGGTATGACGTGCCAATTCATCTCGCAGGCCGGGATCGCGTGTCTGGTCGGCGCGGGCGATACGCGAACCGGGCCGGTCGTACTGAGTGCGGTCGCAATCTTGAATGTGCCACTCGCGTGGGTGTGCTTCCATGGCCTCGGTCCCTTCGAGGGGCTGGGGTTCTTCGGCATCGGCCTGGGCACGGCGCTAAGCCACGCGGTCGGATGTGCGGCCGTCCTGACTGTGTTGTTGCGGGGTCGATACGGCTTGCGAATTCGCATCGCTGAGATGGCCCCCGACCTGCCGTTGCTCGGGCGCATTCTGCGAATCAGCGTGCCGGCGACCGTCGACACGATGTCGATCAACGTGTGTCAGCTTTGGTTTCTGGCACTGGTCACGTCGATGGGTGCGGTGTCGGCGGCCGCGCACGGCATCGCGATCCGCTGCGAAGGGCTCGGCTACATGACTGGCCAGGCGTTCGCGATCGCCGCGGCCGCCCTCGTGGGCCAGAACCTTGGTGCCCGCCAACCGCGTGCGGCCGCCCACTCGGCGTGGGTCGCGCTCGGGCTCGGCTGTATCGGCATGTCGATCATGGGCGTGCTGTTCTTCGTGTTCGCCCCCCAGATGTTCCGCGTTTTCAGCCCGTTCGAACATCAGCACGCGATCGTCGAGGCCGGCGTGCCAATCTTGCGGCTCGTCGCGTTCGCCATGCCGCCCCTGGCGTCGATCATCGTGTTCACGGGCGCCCTGCGCGGGGCCGGCGACACGCGCTTCCCGATCTTGCTCACCTGGATCGGCTTCCTGGTCATTCGAATTCCGCTCGCGTACTTGCTCACGCGCTCGGTCGTCGATCTCGGTTCGCTCGGCACGGTGCCGGGTTGGGACCTGGGGCTCATCGGCGCGTGGATCGCGATGTTCTTCGACTTGCTGATTCGCGGCGTGCTGTTCCTATTGCGATTCCTGGGCGGGCGTTGGAAGACCGTGCGGGTGTGATACATCGACAGAGGTGAGCCCTTCCGGAGTTTCGCATGGCCGACGCAATTGTCACCGAAGACGTTCAACTCCACGGCCACATCATCGATTCGCTGCTCTTGCCGAAAATCCTCGATGTCATCGTGACGCGCGGCGGCTCGTACGCCATCAAGGACATCAAGATCGGTCAACGCGGGGCGGACCCGAGCAATGCTCGAATCGAAGTTCGGGCCGGCACGCGCGAACAACTCCACGACATTCTGGCCGCGATTCACGATCACGGC
>JANLUE010000307.1:0-2605 GCA_031363325.1 Gemmataceae bacterium | reverse complement strand
CGGGGTCGCAGTCGCACACGCTACATCAACTCGCAAGGCGCTCTAAATCAATAGGTGAGGCCAGACGAATTCACGGAGACGCGCGGATGATCGGACGAAGCATGGGGCCGAAGGAGTTTCTGCGACGAGTCGGAGCGGAGTTGGACCGCATCGACCCGGCCGAGATTCAAGTTCTGGCCGACTGGATCTGGGACATCTACGAGGCCGGGCGTTTCGTGTTCGTGATCGGCAACGGCGGGTCCGGGTCGAACGCGTCGCACTTTTGCGAGGACATGGGGAAGGGCACCATCGATCGCAAGGACTTCGACAACGACGCCAAGAAGCGCCTGAAGATCCTGTCGCTCACCGACAACACGCCCTACATTCTGGCCTGGGGGAACGACGAAGGCTTCGACCGCGTGTTCGTCGAGCAACTCAAGAACCTCGCTTCGCCGGGCGATTTGCTCGTGGCGATCAGCGGGTCGGGGAACAGCCCGAACATTCTGCGCGCGGTCGAATGGGCCAGGAAGAAGGGCTTGAAGACCTACGGCTGTACGGGTTACACGGGTGGCAAATTGCGCTCGGCCGTCGACGCCAATCTGCACGTCCCACTGGACGACATGGGCATCGTCGAGTCGATCCACCTGACCGCGTTCCACTGGGTGGTCGACGATCTCTATCGACGCATTTCGATGTGAGGATGCGTGGCGGGGGAGTACTCAATACTCCGCGTTGCGGAACTCCCACGCGGCCACGCCGAACATGGCCGCCGCGAAGAGGAGTGAGGCCAGCGCCGAGAGACCCAGGTTCAACTGGCCCTTCTCGCGCGCTCGTACGAACTCCGGCACGCCGGCCCCGAAGCCCTCCGTCTCCAGGGCGTCGTCGAAGATCACGTTCAGGTCACCCGGCTTCGGCAGCGTCCAATAGCCGATGTCGAGCATGGCTCGCGAGCCATCGGACATGCCTTTCGGCGAATAGACCACAACGGCGTGTCGGCCGTAGTTCATTCCCCAGCACAGCACCCAGAACAGCAGCGTTCCGAATACGCAGACAACAGTGTTGCGAGTCCAGACTGCGAGCATCGCCGAAAAGCTGTAAAAGACCGTGAAGTGCAACACCAGGACGGGGATCGCCAGGAGGTAGCGTGGGTCGAACTCGCCGGTCGCGATGCCGAGCGCGAGCCAGGTGCCGACGACGAAGAACGTCGTTTGCAGAAAGACGAACGCCAGTACGCCGAGCGTCTTGCCCAGGAGCAAGCTCCAGCGCGGGATCGGCTTCGCGAGCAAGACGGTGGCGTGATTCGGGTCAAGGAACGTCGGCAGGAACCCGGCCGTCCAGATGATCGCCAGGAAGATGCCCGCCGTCCCGGCGACCAGGCCCGCCAGCCAAATCTGCAGAAAGCGAACCGAGTCGGCCTTGCCGCGTTGCGTGTTCATCGAGAACGTGCCGAAGCCCAAAGTCAATTCATCGCGACCGAGGACATCGACCTGATCGGTGGGCGTGCCGTCCTTCTTTTGCTTCTTGAGTTGCGGGTCATTTTGCGGGAGCTTGTACTCGACCTCGCCATCGGCCGTCGGCAAGCGCGGATAGTCTTTGGCGCGAACGCTCAGGCAAAACAGGATGCACAGCGTGCTGAGCGCGAGCATCGCCCAGAACAGGCGCGAGGCCAGCGATTGCCGCAGCGTGTCGCGGACCATCCAGCCGATCGTCAAGACCGCCGTTGGAAGGTTCATGCCCGGGCCCCTTCGTAGAGCGGCCGCAGGGCCTGTTCGAGCGGCCGCTGGCCGCCCGTCTTCGGATCGCGAATCAAGTCGGCCACCGACGAATCCTTGACGATCGACCCCGACACGATGACCGCGACGCGGTCGCACGTTTGTTCGACTTCGGACAAGACGTGCGAGACGAGCAACACGGTCTTGCCGCGCGCCTTGCGGTCGGCGATCACCGAACGCAACGTGGCCCGGCCGATGAGGTCGAGCCCCTCGGTCGGTTCGTCGAGGATCAACAAATCCGGATCGTTGAGCAATGCTTGCGCGAGCCCGAGTCGTTGAACCATTCCTTTGCTGAACCGCGAGATCGCTTCGTCCGGTCGGTCGGCCAGCCCAACGAGCTTCAGCAGTTCGTCAACGCGTGGCGAGATCGTCGACGGGGCCATGAGAGTGAGGGCGGCGTAGAAGCGCAGGAGTTCCCGGGCCGTCAGGTGTCTGGGGAAGTGTTGGTTCTCGTGCATGTAGCCGACGCGGGCGAGCGTGGACAGGTCGCTGGCGGGTCGGTCGAGCCGAGTCACCTTGCCGGCCGTCGGTCGGCCGAGCGCGAGAAGTAGTTTGACGAGCGTCGTCTTGCCGGCCCGGTTCGGCCCGAGCAAGCCGAAGACTTCGCCGCGACCGACTTGAAGGTTCACGTCCCGGATGGCCTGCGTGCCGCGCCGACGCGACCACCCCACCGGGTAGAATTTTCCAACGTTCTCAAACACCGCGACGGGGGTCATACGAAGGACTGCGTTCTCGGGACGAAGTATCAACGACTCACGACGAGTACTGAGTACTGAGTACTGAGTACTGAGTACTGAGTACTGAGTACTGAGTACTGAGTACTGAGTACTGAGTACTGAGTACTGAGTACTGAG
>JANLUE010000289.1:0-6460 GCA_031363325.1 Gemmataceae bacterium | reverse complement strand
GACCGGCAGCGGTTTCGTCGGCGTCATCTCGGCCGTGATCATGTTGTTGATATCTTTGTTGTTCTTTTCATTGCCGTCCCGAAAGATCACTTCCGTCTTCTTAATGCCTTCGAGCCGGGGCTCGTCGATCTCGGCGTTTGGGTCGGTCGAGGAAATTCGGCCGATCCGATCGTTCAGCGGCGCATTGCCGCGGTCGGCCGCGACCTGGATGATCGGCTCCGGGTTGTTGATGCGCGGATCGAAGATGTTCGCGAACAACACCCAAGTAATTACAAATGCGACCACCGCCGTGATAATCACCGCCGCCGGGACGGCCAGGATCGTCTTGACCCCGAACGTGTCCGGTTCGTACCCCAGGTTGTGGGTCGGGCCGGACGGCACGAACGGTTCGTCGTGACCGTGTCCACTAGTGGCCATGGTGGTACGCCTCCAGCAAGTAGACTTCGCGCGTCGGCAACAGCGGGTGTTTCTTGAGCACGCTCAGGAACCACGCCACCCAGAACCCGCCGATCCCGATCCAGGCGGACACGTCGAGCAGCCAGTAGAACTTCGGGCTTTCCGCATGCGAATGCGATGGTTGAATCCACCACATCACATCGAGGAAGCACACGCACAACAACAGACAGGCGATGTTGCGCAGGGCGACCGGGTTCGACTTCACGCGTCGGAACAGCAGGAGCAGAAACGGAACGGGGAAGTGGAAGATCACGGCCCCGATCGCGTAGTATTGCCAGCCCTCGCTCGTCCGCTTCAGGTAGTAGGGGATTTCTTCCGCGAGGTTGCCGATCCAGATCAGCATGTACTGGGAGAAATTGAAGTACGTCCACGCCAGCGTGAACGCGAGCATCAGGCTCCCCAGGTGAATCTGTTCGGTCGGCGGGAACAGGTTGACGAACCGCGAGTCGCCCTTCTTCTTCAGATAGAGCAACGTCAACAGTGCGACCGCGTAGCCGGTCAGGGCCGCGTTGTCGAACGTGATGACCGGGAACATGCTCGATGCGAACGCGTCTTCGAGCGACATCCACCAGTCGGTGGCGATCAGGGTGAGCGTGATCGCGAAGATGAATAGTCCCGCCGAGCCGGCGTATTTCTGGCGTTCGCGCGCCTTGGCGGCGACGGCCAGGTCCGGGTGATACTCAGCCGTCTTGGCGTTCGACCACATCCAGAACGCGAGGCCGATGAAAATCCCGAGGTAGATGTAGCCGCGGGCAATCGTGAAGCCGGGCCAGAGCAGATCGTGAATTTTCTGCTCTTCGTCGACCTGCAACTCCGGTCGCGTGTTGCTGAGCTTGGCATGTCGATCAGGCCGACCGTGCGTTTCCTTCGGCTTCGCTTCGGCTTTCTTTTCGGCCTTGTCGCCCTCGCCCTCGCCTTTTTCGGCGGAGACTTTGTGTTCGTGGCCGTGTTCGGCGTGCGCCGCGTGCCGCGCCCACCAGTAGATCGAGTTCTCGCCGAGAGTCATCGAGACCGCCACGGGGATGAACAGGATCAGTCCAAACACGAGCGTCTTGCTATTCGCTTCGAGCGGGCGACGGAGCAGGATGCCCCAGCGCCCACCGGTCACGTATTGAATCATCAGGAAAAACGTGCTGCCGATCCCAATGCTCACCCAAACGGTGAAGCCCGTCAAGTACGAGAGCAGCACTTGTTGGATCGGAGCGGGTGCTTCGCCCTTCTTGACCGCCTCTTCGTTCGTTCCGAAGGTGATCGCCAAACTCAGAACCAGAAATGCGATGGCCCCGGCGATCCCCGTAAGGAGCGCGAGCTTCTGCGGACCGCCGAGCAATTGCTGGCGGTACTCCGGGGTGTCGGACGTCGGCGTGGTCGCGGCGGCGTCACTCATTTCTGGCCCCCCGTCTTCTCGGTCTCGGCCCGGACGTTGTCCGGCAACTTCTTCGGGTCCGCGCCCTGGCTCAACTGAAGGGCCCGCACGTAGGCGATGATCCGCCAACGATCCTCGGGCGGAATCTGCGACGCGTAGTCCGGCATGCCGCCGTAACCCTTCGTGATCACTTCAAAGAAGTAGCCGACCGGCACATCGCGGAGCGGAACTTGAATCTTGTAAAAGGCGAAGCCACGTGACTGGCCGATCGGAGCCTGACCCGGATCAGTCTTCTTCTTGCGATACTCCGCTTCGTCGACCGAAACGGCATGGGTGTGGAACGAGGTCGGTTCGAGGTAGGCCCGTTCGACGATTTTGCCGCGGCCATTGCCCAGCGGGCCGTGGCAGGGCACGCAGTAGATCGTGAACCGTTCCTTGCCGCGTTTCAGGTCGTCGGCCGTCATCTCGAACGGGAAGGCCGTCACGAAGTTGTCGACCTTGTTCGGGATGCCGGCGCCGGTCTTCGTCTGCACCGGCCCGCCCTTCTCGTCGAGGATCGACACCGATTGCGGTTCGCGGCCCTGGGCGGTCAGGCCGGTGACCATCGGGTCGCTCGTGAGGCGTTGACCCCGGTGGAACACGCCTTCTTCGAGCGGCCGGGCCGACCGATGATCGGCGAAGAACTCGCTCTCGTCGTACGTCCGGTAATACGGCTGGTCGGCCATTCGCTGTTGGCAAGCGGTCGCCACGAGGGCCGCGAGCAACGCGGCCGAGAGGCGAACGGTCCGGGGATGGATTCGCACGAAGCTCACTCCGGCACCTCCGCCACGGACAGTGGCTGCAAGCCGAGGAGGAAGTCTTTGGTCGCGGCGGCGTCGAACTTCGGATCGGCCGCCTCGACGACCAGGACGAATCGATCGCGAGACACGCCAGCGAACTGCGGCACGTTGAACAACGGATGATGCGGCCTGGGTAGGCCACACACCGCGAGCAGACCGAACAGTCCGCTGAGGGCACACGTCAGGATGCCGGTCTCGAACGTGATCGGGATGAACGACGGCCAACCCTTGAGCCACTCCCACATATCGAGCGAGGCCCGGCCGCCGATGTTCACCGGATAGTCGATCGCGTTCGCCCACCACATCATGATGAATCCGCACGAGGCCCCAACGAGGCCCCCGCACAGCATCACGGTGCCCATTTCGGAGTGCTTGAACCCGAGCGCGTCCGCGACCTCGGCCACGCCATAGGGCGTGTAGCCGTCGATCTTCGTGTAGCCGGCTTCCTTCGCCTTCGTGATCGCGACAACCAGGGCGTCCGGGTTGTCGTATTCGGCCAAAAGGCCGTACAGTCCTGGCTCTTCGGCGGCGTGACTCATGGCGGGCCCTCCGCGCTCGCGTGACCATCGCGACCGCCCGAACTCTTCGGCAGCAGCTCGCGGATTTCCGTCATCGAGATCATGGGCACATAGCGAACGAACAGCATGAAGAACGTGAAGAACATGCCAAACGTTCCGATGTACAACGCCCAGTCCCAGACCGTCGGGGCATAACGGCCCCACATGCTCGGCATGTACTCGCGGGTCAGCGTGACCACGATCACATACCGCTCGAACCACATGCCAATCAGGGCAATGATCGAGATCAGGAACAGCATGCCGGAGTGCGTGCGGTACTTCTTGATCCACAGCACCTGCGGCGCGACGAAGTTGCAGAAGATCAGGCACCAGTACGACCAGCCGTACGGGCCGAACATTCGCTCCCAGGTCGTGCCCCACTCGTATTCGCTATGGCTGTACCAAGCCATCCACACTTCGCTGAAGTACCCGTAACTCACCAGCAAACCCGTTGCAAGCATCACCTTGGCGCAGTTGTCGATGTGCCAGTCGGTAATGAAGTCTTCGAGCCCGTACCACTTTCGCAAGGGGATCGCGAGGACGAGCACCATCGCGAAGCCCGAGAAAATGGCCCCGATCACGAAGAACGGCGGGAAGATCGTCGCGTGCCACAGGGGCACAATCGAGACGGCGAAGTCGAACGACACGATCGAGTGCACGCTGAACACGAGCGGAGTCGAGATGCCCGCCAGGATCAGATACACCTTCTCGTAGCGACGCCAGTGATAGGCACTGCCCCGCCAGCCCATCGACAACATGCCGTAGATGTAACGTTGAATCTTGGTCGGCGACGAGTCGCGCAGGACCGCGAAGTCCGGGATCAGGCCGACGTACCAGAACACGACCGAGACCGTGAAGTACGTCGAAACGGCGAACACGTCCCACGCCAGCGGGCTGCGGAACTGCGGCCACATGGCGAAGTTGTTCGGGAACGGGAACAACCAGTAGGCGAGCCACGGTCGGCCCATGTGCAAGAGCGGGAACACGCCGGCGCACATGACCGCGAAGATCGTCATCGCCTCGGCGAATCGATTGATGCTCGTTCGCCAGCGCTGGTGCAGGAGCAACAAGATCGCGGAGATCAGCGTGCCGGCGTGGCCGATGCCGATCCACCACACGAAGTTGATGATCGCGAAGCCCCAGGCCGTCGGGACGTTGATGCCCCAGATGCCGGTGCCCATCGTGAGCAGATAGGTGACCGCGACCCCGAAAACGCCGAACAGAGCGAAGCCGGCCCCAAAGACGATGTACCAGTTCTTGGGGTGCGGCTTCACGCACGTGGCGATGTCGCCGATCACATCGACGACCGTGCCCAGGTTGTGGGCACCGCCGATCGCTGGGGGCGCCAGTTCGATGTGCGGTGGCCCCGCCGGCCCGTGATGATCGAGAACGCCAGTTGCCATTCGCTTAAGCCCTCTTTGGCATCTCGGGGTTCGGGTTGCGGATCGCCGCCAGGTACGTGGTCCGGGGCATCGTGTTCAACTCGGCGAGCAGTCCATAGTTCGTGGGCTGCTTCTTCCAGGCCAGGATCTCAGCCTTCGGGTCGCCCAGGTCGCCGAACTTGATCGCACCGGTCGGGCAGGCCTGCTGGCACGCGGTGACGATTTCGCCGTCGAAGATCGGCCGGCTCGTTCGTTCGGCCTCAATCTCGGCCGCGCGAATCCGCTGCACGCAGTAGGTGCACTTCTCCATCACGCCGCGCTCACGGACCGTGACTTCCGGGTTCCGCATCAACTTGTATGTGTCGGTCTTCCAATCGGTGAACGAGAGGAAGTTGAAGCGACGCACCTTGTACGGGCAGTTGTTCGAACAGTACCGCGTGCCGACACAGCGGTTGTAGACCATGTCGTTCAGGCCATCGGCCGAGTGCAGCGTCGCGGCCACCGGGCAAACGACTTCGCAGGGGGCCTTCTCGCACTGTTGACATGGCACCGGCTGGAAGTGAACGGCGATGTTCTCGGCTTCGTCCGACTTGCCTTCGTAGTACCGATCGATGCGAATCCAGTGCATCTCGCGGCCACGCGTCACCTGGTTCTTGCCGACGACGGCCGTGTTGTTCTCGGCCATGCAGGCGGTCAAGCATGAACTACAGCCGTTGCACGCCGTCAAATCGATGGCCATCGCCCAGCGTCGGCCTTCCTTGTTGGTCGGCGGGTACATCGTCAGCGATTGCAATCGCTTGTCGTGCGAGTGGCCGTGCCCTTCGTGGTCGTGATCGTGCGGCGTCGCCGACTTGATTTCATGCGGCGAGCCGGGGAGCGTTTCTTCAATCGATTGCCAGTGCCCGGCGGCGACCTTCGGGACCTTGGCGAACAGGGCGACTTCGGGATCGCTCTTGTGTTCCTTGTAGTTTTCTTCGAATTCGTCTCGCGTCGCCGAGCGAACCGGGCGCCGCGTTTCCATCGAGTGATGAGACTGCGTACAGGCGAGGATGAAGTCTTCGCCAGTGCCCTTGAGTTCTGCCCCGAGGGTCGTCCACGGCGTGGCCGTCGGCCGAACCGAGTACGTGTTGAACCCGGTCCCCTTGGCGACCTTCAAGCGACTCAGGTCGCGGCCATAGCCCAGGTGAACCGTGATCGAGTTGTCCGCGTGGCCCGGCTGAACCCAGACCGGCATCTTCAATTTCTTGCCAGCGACGGTGAGTTCGGCCATCTGCACGACTGCCCGGCCATGTTCGCCACCCCCGGTCGATTCGATCGACGGATGACCAATCTGAAGAATGTCCGCCGTCTTCGGGCTGACGATCGCCGCGTTGTCCCAGGTGAGCTTCGTCACGGGCTTCGGCAATTCCTGGAGCCAAGCGTTGTTCAGATAGCGGCCGTCGTGGACCGTCGGGTCGGCCCGGAAGTTCACTTCGAGCGTGTTGGCCGGCGCCTTGTAGGGCTCGATCTTCGCAGGGTTGGCGACCTTGGTGGAAAGTGCTCGTTGCGTTCCTGGAATGACGCCGGCCCGCAGGGCGGTCTCCCAGCGATCGTCGAACGACCCGCCGCTGCCGTTGCCCGGCCAGTTCTTCTGCCAATGAGCTTTGACCGCCTCGCGCGGGTTTTGTCCTTCGCGGCCTGCCGTCAGATTCAACATCAACTCGAGGATCGAGCGACCTTCGAAGAGCGGCGCGATCAGCGGCTGGAAGATCGTCACCGTGCCATCGTGCGCCCGGCCATCGCCCCACGTCTCGAGGAAGTGGGCCTCGTTGAAGTGCCAGTCGCACAGGGCCCCGGTCTCGTCGAGGTGCGTGCCGAGGT
>JANLUE010000286.1:0-4785 GCA_031363325.1 Gemmataceae bacterium | reverse complement strand
CTGTCGCCGCTCGCCGGGATGCCGCTCAAATCCTTGTCGCTGATGGGCTGCCGCAACGTTCGCGACCTGACTCCATTGAAGGGCATGCCATTGACCTACCTCGGGTTGAATGTCTCCACCGGCATCACGGACCTCGCGCCGCTCGCCGAGATGCCGCTCAACTATCTCGAAATCTCGCACTCGCGCGTCACGAGTTTCCAGCCGCTCGCGAAAATGCCGCTCAAAACATTTGGCTTTCGCGGAGCGCCGGCTCGCGACCTCGATGTCCTCCGCGGCATCAAGACGCTGGAGACGATCGAAGGCAAGCCGGCCGCCGACTTCTGGAAGGAACACGACGCGAAGAAGTGACGGTTCGTCAGACCGCCATGCCGTTGCGCCGACAATAGTCGACGAGCGTCCCAAAGTTGCTGATCGGTCCGTCGAAGTAGGCTCGAATCGAAGGCCAGGCGAACAGCCAAACCGTTCGGCCGCCGCGATCCGGGGCCCCGTCGATCTTGCCGGCGTATTCGTCGAAGCCCTCGCCGACCGCTCGACAGGTGGCCGCGCCGAAGGTGCTGACGGGTATTCCCATCCCCACGAGCGCCTGCCGAACCACGGTCGCGCGCTGGCGCGACAGCCGAAGGTTGTGGTCCGGCCGACCGACCCGATCGGCGCGGGCGAACAACTCCAGGCTGGAGTATTCTTTGAAATGGGTCGCGAACGGTTGGAGGCGCAATCGTTGTCCCGGTAGCATCGCCACGGAATTCGTGTCGAACCCGCAGGCGGCGGCCACGCAGCGGCCGTCCGGATGTTGGGCGGCGTAAAGGGCGAGTCGCTCGGGGGCCGATTCGTAGATCGATTTGAACCACATGATGATCTCCTGGCTCGAGTGTTTCGGCGGGCATGTTCCCGTCCGAGAACAATCGCCGCCGCCAGGCCGACCGGACACGAAAGCGCGAACCAAATAACACTTCAGGCCAACATTTTCTTCACCAACGTTCCGTGCACGTCCGTCAGGCGGAAGTCGCGACCAGCGAGGCGATAGGTGAGCTTCTCGTGGTCGAAGCCCAACAGATGCAGGATCGTCGCGTGCAGGTCGTGCACGTGCACCTTCTCTTCCACCGCGGCGAAGCCGAATTCATCGGTCGCGCCAATCGCCTGGCCTCCCTTCACGCCGCCTCCCGCGAGCCACATCGAGAAACCATAATGGTTATGGTCTCGGCCGTTGAGGGCCGGGAGCTCCGCTACGGGCGTTCGGCCAAACTCACCGCCCCACATGACCAAAGTCTCGTCGAACAACCCCCGGGCCTTCAGGTCGTCGAGGAACGCCGCGATCGGGCGGTCCCATTCGCCGGCCAACTTGCGGTGTTGATCCGCGAGGCCATCGTGATTGTCCCACGGCTGGCCGGCCCCGCTCCACACTTGCACGAACCGCACGCCGCGCTCGATGAGCCGACGCGCGATTAACAGTTGTCGCGCCTGCGTGCCGGGACCATAGCGTTCGCGAACCTTCAATGGCTCGCGGTTCACATCGAACGCGTCGGCCGCTTCGCTCTGCATGCGATACGCCAACTCGAACGACTGAATCCGCGACTCGAGTTGCGAGTCACCCGGCCGAGTCTCGCGGTGCCATTCGTTCAATTTCTGCGCGATGTCGAGTTGCTTGCGTTGTTCAATCGGCGTCAGGCCGTTGTTGCGAATATTCTCAATCAACTTGCGGACATCGGTGTGTTGCGAATCAACATATGTTCCTTGATAAGCCCCCGGAAGGAAGGCCGACCGCCAGTTCTGCGTGGCGACGATCGGATACCCGCCGGGGCACATGGCCACGAAGCCGGGCAGGTTCTGGTTTTCGCTGCCGAGCCCGTAGGTGACCCACGCCCCCATGCTCGGCCGGGGCAACCGGCCGTCGCCGCAATTCATCAGCATGAGCGAGGGTTCGTGGTTCGGCACCTCGGCGTGCATCGAACGGATCACGCACATGTCGTCGATGTGCCGGGCCGTCTGGGCGAAGATCTCGCTCACTTCGAGGCCGCACTGGCCATACTTTTGAAATCTAAACGGCGACCGCATGGCCGCCCCCGTCTTGCGCTCGGTGCGAAGGTTCGACGTGGGCAGCGGCTTGCCGTGATACTTGTCGAGCGCCGGCTTCGGGTCGAACGTGTCAACTTGACTGGGCCCGCCGTTCATGAACAGATGAACGACGCGCTTCGCCTTCGGGGTGAAATGTGGCTTCTTCGGCGCGAGCGGATTCGTCGCCTCGGCTTGTAGCAGGTCGGCCAGCGCGAGAGCCCCGAAGCCGAAGCCGGAACGTGTGAGGAGTTCGCGACGATTCATGGAAGGAGACTCCCCGGATACCCTGATAAACGTTCAACATGCCCAACGAGCGACACGCGTAAGGCGATGTGGATTCTATCGGGCGGCTGACGCCGCTCCGCTCGCCCACGCCCTCAGATCACCGTCTTCGGCTCGTCATCCAGAACAATTCTTGCCATTTCGACGGCTGGCACTCCGATTGCCGCCGGGGGCCTGCCCTTCGTCATTACACGCCACCGGGAGAACAACACATGTCCATATCACGGCGCGAAGCACTGGCGCTCGGGGCCCTGGCGGGGCCGGCGGGCGAGTGATGATCGAGAAGTCGCGGTGGGCGCTCGACAAGCTGACGAGCGCGGACACCAAAGCGTTCGCCAAGGCCGAGATCGAGGAACACGAGGCGATCGCGACGCGCCTGAAAGAATTCGGGCTCGAATACCCGACGCTCCCGTTTTCCGAGGACGAGCGCGATCTGATTCCGGCCGGCGGGGGAACGGAGGCACGCGAACAGAAGGCCGACGATCGCGATGATTCGACGCCCATTCGCGTCGTGTCGGGGCGAATCATCTTTCCCTCCGAGTGTTCGGAGATGATCGCCTGCGAGCGCGCGGTGGGCGAGGAATGCATCAAAAGCTACCGCGAAAACATGGGCAAGAAGACGGGTACGAAGCTCGACCGAGCCTTCGTCGGCGAACAACTCCACGCCCACCTCGGGCTCAAAGACAAAGTCGCGGTGTATCGCCGTGCCGCTTCGGAGAACCTGGAACCCGTCCTTTCGGACGGAATGCGAACGATCGTCAGGCACATCGCGACGCTTGAGGATCTGATGAACAAGTACGACGGCACACGCGAGCGTTCGACGGATAAGCCGGCCAACGAGCGACCTTAGACTCCCGCAGCCCGGTTCTCAATCGCTGAGAACCGGGCTTCGTATTTTCAATTTCACTTATTTGCCTGGCGGAGTGGTTCCGGCACCCACCGAGCCGCCCGCCCGAACGCCCGGAGACGTGCCGGTACCGGCATTGATCCCCGCTCCCGTGCCGATGTTCGGAATGTTGCCGGGAGGGGTCGCGCTTCCCTGAATGGTTCCGGAAGCACCGACATTCCCTCGGTACGGACCGGGCTGAACATAGCTCTGAGGATACGTCGAGAATCCACCCTGATAAACGATTGTACCGCTCGGATTCGACGGCATCCACTGTCGGCCATCCCAGTACACGGAGTTCGTCGCGTTGCCGTTGAAGCCGGTCGTGTAGGGGACGTAGCCGGCCTGATTGACGCCGGGCATCATTCGGTAACCGTCCGAAGTGTAGCTCGGCGCGGAGTACATTCCCGAATCGGCGTAGACGGTTCCGTTCCAACCGGCCTGGTAGGCGTGCCCCCCACCATAGGCGTATCCCCCACCGCACCCGTACCCGTACGAAGTTGCGTTGCCGCCCTGACAGCCGTGGCTTCGACCACCGCCACATCGGCCTTTGAAAAGCCCGAACGCCGGCGCCTGGGCCGCGAAGACAAGGGCGGAAATCAGTGCCAGTCCAAACACGATGCGAAGTCGCATGCGAAGACCTCCTGGAGGGAAGCGGAGTTCGCGACTCGAAGCGATTCCGAGTTTTGATCCGCAATGGACTGTCGGACATGCAATGAGAGTGCCGGGATCGGCCGGAATCCGTTGCGGCGACCTTTGATGCGACGATTGGGCAAGTCGCAACGAGTCACAGAGCGTGGCAGACTCAATCCGCTACGCCAACCTGGAACGTGCTATTCGGAAATGAGGCTCACCCCACCAGCCACTCTAGGACCGCCTTCTGGGCGTGCATGCGGTTGCCGGCTTGTTGGAACACCACGCTCGCGGGGCCTTCAATCGCGTCGTCGGAGATTCTTCGCCGCGTTTGTGGCAAGAATCCCAGCCTGAACATGCAGGTGCTGCAGATTGACTAGTGCACTATTGCGGAGAAACGGGAACAACGTCATCATAAAAAAGACTCATCAGCTACTTAGCGAAAGTGCTATTCGATCACCGGTCTTCAAGTTGTTCGCAGTCCAAATTCAATTCAAATTGCTCCGAAAGATAGCGAATTGCGGCTGAGAATTTTAGTGCTTCGTGCTTGAAACAACTCCGTTCGATGATTGCGGGCCCAAGCATTGAGGCAAAACGGTTCCTCAAGCTGATATCAGTTGCAGGATCGAACAGCCAGAATCGTTCAACAACCGTGTCAGACATGCTGCTGATCGACCAAAAATCTTTGAAAAACCTGTCAGATGGTGGAAGTGAATAACCAATGACAAATACGTTCTCGGCAGTGGAGATTGCATGACTAGCGGCGCGCCAAACTGATTTCAGCTGTTCTTGATACCAGCCTTTGTTCCACGTTGGAGGAACGATTGCGCTACACGTCCAAGACGGTATTCAGCACATTTCCTTGGCCGCAAGAGCCGACGGACAGTGCGGTCTCAGATGTCGCCACGGCGGTGGAGCGAGTCCTGCAGGTC
>JANLUE010000285.1:0-1548 GCA_031363325.1 Gemmataceae bacterium | reverse complement strand
GAATCGGTTCCGAGCGCGACGCGCGTGCCCCTGGCCAGGAACTCGCGGAAGGGATGCGGCGGGTGCCCAAACACTGCATGCGTGCGTGGGCAGTAGACGATCGTCGCGTTCGCGGGTCGGTCGACGGCCGTCAGGTGATTGGCGTGCGCGAACAACACGCCCGGCCCACGCGCCATCTTCCAGACGAGCCACTCCCAGGACGGAGCGAGGCCATCGGGGTCCCAGACGCCGAGTTCGTTCAAGAACGGCACGAACGGCCCGGACTTCGATTCGAGCAACTCACGCTCGGGCTCCGATTCGGCGAGGTGAATGCAAGTCGGCCACAATCGCGCGGACGCCTCGATCAAGGTGCGATGCACGCTGTAGGGAGCATGCGGGCTCACGCCGGCCCGGCACGTTGGCGTATCGGGATGGGCGTTCATCCAGGCGACGAGTTCGGCCCAGACGGCTTTGACGCGATCACTTCGCAGGCCCAACAACTCGCGGAAACAAAGCGATCGAATCGGCGCGGCGACGAGCTGGCCCCACGACGACCCGCCCGACGCGACGTCGCCAACGAGGGTCGTCCCGAACGCGAGCGATTGCTCGAGGCCGGATCGAATCGCGGCCTGAACATCGTCGATCGAACTGGCGCGCCGATGTGCGATCACCGCCCGGAGCCAGCCGACGAAATCGGCGCTCGGCGGAACCTGGCCGCGCAGACCCGAGAGGTCGAGATGGGTGTGGGCATTCACCAGGCCTGGGATGATCGCCGCGTTGCCGAGATCGAGGTCGGCGGTTCGTTGACCGAGCGGTTCGACGGCCGCGATCTGGCCGGAGCGAACCGTGATCGTTCCCCGCTCGAGCGGGGCACCCGATCCGGGAAACACCCAACGCGCGGTCAATACCTGTTCATCGGCCGCCATCGTGCCGTCGTTCCTCCAGGAGAGTGATGTTGTTCTAACCGCGAATCGCCCGCAGAATCGACATCCCCCACGCCACGCCCATGTAGATCGCCGGGTAGACGAACGATGTCCAGGCCAGGTCGCGTGGGAAGTCGGGCTCCCACGGTTGTGAGACGGACAGGAGTATCAGAACGGCCCATGGAATGCCAAGGATCAACATCCAGCGATTCAATGTGCCCGATTGCGTTGGATACGAATAGCGGCTCGGCACGAACGTTAGCAAGGCGAGGCCGAGCACGATCAACGCCGCCGGCCAACCTTCAATTGGTAGGGAGTACAGGTACAGCGCGACCACATTCCAGTACGACGGAAAGCCGACGAACGCGCCGTCGAGGGTCTTCACGTCGGCCTGGCTAAAACCATACGCGCTCGCGAGCAACGCCGCGAGCAAAGTCCAGCGACCGCCCGCGGGCAACAGTTCCGCGCGATCGATCAGCAACAGCGGCAAGCACGTGTAGAGCAAGAAATCGACGAGGTCGTCGAGTCGCCGACCGTCGAAACCCGGAAGCGTTTGCCGGATGCGCACGAGCCGGGGCTACGCATCCCTGTCCTCACCGCCAAAAACTTGAGCCCACGCGACAATCGACGCTTCGACGCGCACGGA
>JANLUE010000270.1:0-4637 GCA_031363325.1 Gemmataceae bacterium | reverse complement strand
CCCGTAGCTGTTCCCTATTTCCGCCGCCATGTTGCCGCGGAGGTCAACCCCCCGTTCGTGCGCAAAGCCGGGGATTCGAGCGAAGTCGATCGAGTTTCCATTCGCCAACCTACCGCACGAAGTCCAACATGCTCACTTCGAAGATGCGATTCGTCACCAAGAGCGTCGCCTGGAAGGCGTTCTGTTGTTCCTGAAAGCGGACGCTCGCCTCGGCGAAGTCCGCGCCTTCGAGGTCGCCGACGCGGGACTTCACGCTGAGTTGCACATCGCCGATGCGATTGACCAGGGCCTCCATGTTCTCGAGCGACGACGATTGCTCGCCCATCGAATTGAGCAGCACGGCCCGCGAGCCTTCGAGGCTGGCCATGTGTTGATTCAAGGCGGTCGAAAGCGCCGTCTGAGTTAGGGCCGGGTTTCGCAGTGCGTCGCGAATGTCCATCAGGGCCTGGAAGCCATCGGGCGGGCCCTGAAAGATGCGATTGCCGGCATAGATCGCGTCGACGGTTTGACCCTGGCCGATGATCGCCTTGGACCGTTCGTCGGCGCCGCGATACGTGATCACAGTCGGCAGGCCGTTCGGGTTCGTTGCCGTTACTTCAAACGGTTGCGTCGTGGTAGCCGTCCCGCCAAACAAATAACGATCGCCCACCTTGGAGTTCGCCAGGTTGACGAAGCGTTCGAGCAACGCGTCGATCTCGGTCGCGACGGCCGCGTAGGCCGGCGCATCGCTCGTGCCGTTGGCCGCCTCGCTCGCGAGTTCGTGGGCCCGCGTCAGAACCTGTTGCGCTTCGTTCAAGTGACTCACGCCTTCGTTCAACGCCTCGGTCGCATCACCGATCGTGGCCTTGAACGAATCGAAGCGTAGGTCGCGGGCCTTATAGTCGATGACGGTCGTGAAATCGCTCGGGTTGTCGGACGGCTTGGCGAGCTTCTTGCCCGACGAAATCTGGAGCTGCCACTTGGCGGTGGCCGCGGCCTGACTCTGAAGATCGGCGAGCGCGGAGGCGATCCGCGTCGTCACGGTGGTGCGTGCTTCCAAGGCAAAGCTCCGGAGGGTCGTCCGGAGATCATCGAAGCGCGAGCGGAATTTTTGCCGCCGACTCGCGATTCCCTCTTGGCACCGTTGCGGAAACGCCACGTGCCTTGGTGTTCGAGCGGGGGTGTCAGTCCGAATGAGCGAAACAAAAACTTCGGCGACCTTGGCCGATTTCGGCCGCTTCGCGGATTCACCTATTGCCGGTCGGCACCGCATCATCCGGGCCGATCGCATCAAGGAGTTCGCCATGATTGCCCCCGATGCCCTCAAGACCGCGACCCAGCTCACCAAGGCGGGCCTGCAGACATACAAGACGATTGCCGCCCGATTGGCCGCTTTGAACCCGCCAATCTACATCGATCGGCACATTGCCCAGAACGAACAGAAGGGGAAGACCGACTTCAGCTCGCTCGAATCGCACGAGTCGACTCTGGACGGCATCAACTTCAAAGCCGAAGATCCGAAGCTCCTGGCCAGAATCTTTGAAAATGCCCGCGACAAATGGGACAACCCCGCCCTCGCCGGCATGAAGGAAGACCCCGGCCACTGGGCGCTCAAGGCCTCGTTCGGGAAGACGATCGGCACCGGCTATCGCGAGATTTGGCGCGAGGCCCCCTACCAATCGCCGACCGTCGTTCAGCCGGAATCCGGCAATGCGAACAACATGTTCCGGATGCGGTTCGGAACGGCCGGCACGCCGATTCGCTTCACCGCGCTGCATTGTGCCGTTCACGAAATCGGCGGGCAGTGCAACGTCCACATCGACGAGAGCGGCTTCGTGCTCGGCATGCCCGGCGGCAAGGCGCTGACGCCGGATCTGTACGACCACATCATGAACGAGCTGAAGTTCAAGACCGATTTCCGCGACTGGCTGTCCGGCCTCATGCCGAACGCGACGGCCCAGCGGATCGTCAAGGAAGTCGTGCGGCGAATCTCGATCACGTTCCCGAACGCGATGAACGGCTACGCCGACCTGGGCCGACGGGTGAAATCACTCCACCGGCCGACCGGCGTGGTCGATACCGTCAAGCAGGTCGGCAACCTGCTCAAGCCCGTCGGGATCACCGTCGACGCGTACGAAAACGACTACTTCAAGGTGCAAGTGACGGGAACGGCCGCCGGCGGGGATCGTTCGATTGCGATCTCAATCGGCGGCGAATGGTGACGGCACGAAGCCAGTTGAATAGGGCTGTCGCTTGAGCGCGGCCCTTGTTTCCGCAACGAGGTCCAGACCGAATCAGTCGGAACTGGGTTCATTTCGCTATGATGCGACGGCACCGAGCGATTGCACGGTCCAATATTGATCGAGGATTGTGAACGCCTGAAGGTAGTCGTTTGTTGAAAGATTTGCTTCTTCGGCCATCGGACCGAATTCAGAAGCCCAAGGGATTGGTGGCGGCGAAAGCTTGTTCGGAAGGGGATGCGAGCCACGGGCTCCAAATGTAGCTTTGAGCGACACTCGAATTGCGTTCAATTCCAGCGTGCCTCTCTCGATGAGCATGATCAGATCGACCAAATCTTTGGTTCGAGTGTTGAATCGACCCGACCACGGGAACGTGTAGGCGTGAATCTTCTCGGCAAACTGAAGGGCTTTGGGGATTGCAAGTACGACAATTGGTTCAATACCAGCAAAATCGAGCAGGTCGTCGCCGTGAAGTTGTTCGGGTTCCGCGACCATTGGATCCCCAAGTCCAACGTCGATGTGGAATCTCGCATAGGTCCTTCCAAGCAAGAGGGCTTCGCAAGGATACCGTGCTCCACCATGCGGGGCATTGGTCAATTCTCGTTTCGGTTCGCCGATCCGAAACGACAAGAAATCGCCGAGATCACAAGCGACTGCTTCCTGAAGTCGATCACGCAACGACGCCGACATCGGCCCGCCCCATTCTCCGATAATGGGCACCGTTAGGTCGACATCCTTCGTTGTCCGGGCGCGTGGCCGAAATCGGAGGTCCATCGCAAACCCACCTTTGAGCAACCACGGCAGTGGTTGAACCCGAAACAGTCGAGCCAGCAAGCGCTCGATGACAAACTTCAGTTGGAGCGTGCTGAATGAAGTCCCGCGCTCTCCGGCTTGCTTTCGAAGTCGAGCCTCGAGCGCGCTCTTGAACGAGGACGCCGATGCGAATCGCCGCGCCATCGCAATTTCCTCTCTCGATTACGGCCGATCGTGCTTTCGATTTTTCAGGAATGGCCGATAGTCCGCGAGTTCCGGCGAACGATCGAAGGCCTGTTCGAGCACAATTCTTCGCACGAGGCCGCGAGTGAGTGCATCATTTGCGGCAAGTGCGAACTGCTCACGGCTCAGCCCGTCGGCGGCCGAATCGATCAAAGACTTCAACGGATTCGTGACCCGGAAGCCGACTCGTGTTTCGATTTCCGCATCCCGCAGGCCCGACTTGTGCAATCGGCATCCGCGCGGCGCCGGCTTGCGAAAGGTCGGCGGCACTGTCAGGTGAATGCGGTTGGGGAGAAGGTCGGTCAAGCCGTGAAGGACCAACGCTGTCGTATGGGAGACGACGGCCTGTGGCTCATCGCCTCGATCGCGACTCCACAGCGTCAGGCGAACGAGTTCGTCCGTGTCGGTCGGTTGAACGGTGGGTAGTCGATAAAGCCCGTGCTCGACGCGCTCGAAATTCCCGACCCCCAGGTGATAATTGAGATGTGCGTACTCGTAGCCCGCACGCTTCGCCTGCTTGGCGGTAAAGTACCCGCCTTGCTCATTGGCGATTTCAGCGAGTGCCCGGGCGGCAATTCGGGTCGAACGCGGCATGCACAATCCTTCAAGAATCTTGAAGTATTGTGCGCGATCTCTGGCGAGTCTTCAAGTGCGGAATGAGTTTCGACGGCCGACTACGGCACGACCTTCAGCGCCGCCTGGAACAGTTCGGCCTTCTCGTCCTTGAGCCCCAAGCGGGCCGCGCGGATGCGGGCTTCGTCGTGGGTCAGGAATTCCGCCGTGCGCAGGTGCAAATACCACACGGCCGCGGATAAGCTCGCGTCGCCGGAATAGACGAACACCGGCCGGGCGTTCGGGTCGCCGATCTTCGCGTTGAATTCTTCGATCAGTTTGATGTTCAGCGTCTCGGGCGTCACGATCAGGCTCGTGAACGTCATGCCACGGCGTTCGACCTGGTGACGATCGGTCGCGATGTCTTCGCCTTTGCCGCTGAGATGGATCACCGACTTGAATCCGTGCTTCTGCAGCCAGTCGAGGCCATCAATGAAAGGTCGTCGGCCCGCGTGGACGGAGTCCTTCACGACCGTGAAATCGTCGATGCCGCTCGCGGTCTCGACCTTGGCCTTCGTCTCGGGAGGCTTCGAACTCACCGGCGGCGGGTCGTCTTGTTCGGCGACTTTCGCCTTCGAGGGATCGACGTAGTCGGGCTCGCCGAGGGTCGCGCCATCGCGCTTGGGCGGTGCGTAGAAGCCCGACTTCGACTTGCCCGGCGGTAACGATTCGGGAAGCAATAACTCGGCGTTGCCGTTCGGCTCCCGAGATTCGCGACCGGGAATCGGCGGGCCGTTCGGGATGTTGGCCGGCGGGATCGTGTAGCCGCCCGAAGGTGGCGGGTAGTACGGCTTCGGGGCCGGCCGACGG
>JANLUE010000235.1:0-8424 GCA_031363325.1 Gemmataceae bacterium | reverse complement strand
CGAGGACTGTGCCCTGGTGTTCGGCGCGATCCACGGATCGGACTCCGCCGACGCCGCATCCGTCGATCGACCATTCCGCTGGCCGATGCCGGGCGACCTAACGACTCTGCGCGTCGGCTACGTGGAAGGGAAGATGGACGCGAAGGATCGGAAAGAACTCCAGGTGCTCCGCGAACTCGGCGTCAAGTTGGTGCCGATCAAGCTTCCGGAAAAATACCCCATCAACCCGCTGAACTGCATCCTCGACGCGGAATGTGCGGCCGCCTTCGACGACTTCACTCGCAAAGGGAACCTGGAAGGGGTCGGGGCCTATTGGCCGCAAACGTTCCGCCAGGGCCAGTTCATACCGGCCGTCGAGTACATTCGCGCGAACCGCGTGCGAACCTTGCTGATGCGTGAAATGGCCGCGTTGTTCGAGACAATCGATCTGTATGTCGGCGGGAACGATTTGGTGCTGACGAACTACACCGGCCACCCGACGGCCGTCCTGCCCAATGGCTTCCGCAAAGTCAACGACCGCGAAGTCCCGTCGCCGATCACGTTTACCGGGCGACTGTATGGCGAAACCGAATTGCTCGCGGTGGCGAACGCCTACCAGCAAGCGACTGGGCACCATCTGAAGCGACCGGACCTGACGAAGGTTTTGGGTTAGCGATTTAGCGACAAGGCTCGGCCTTCATTACCCCATCAGTTCCTTCCAGGAATTCGCGTGGAGCATTCGCTTGATCATTCCGCGTAGGCGAACGTCGTCCGCGATCGATTCGATCTCGGCGCGAACTTCGGCCAGAGGCTCCCCGAATTTGTCTCGACCTTGTTCGAGAATCGTCTCGATTTGTCCTTCGCTTCGACCTTCGCTTCGACCCTCTTTGCGAAATTTGTTCGCGAGTGCCGTGTTCGAGATATCCAGGGTGGCCATAAGGTCGCTCCAAAATGCGATGCCATCGTTTGGACTTCATTCCGCCATCAGTTCCTTCCAGGAATTCGCGTGGAGCATTCGCTTGATCATTCCGCGTAGGCGAACGTCGTCCGCGATCGATTCGATCTCGGCGCGAACTTGGGCCAGAGGCTCCCCGAATTTGTCTCGACCTTGTTCGAGGATCATTTCGATTCGTCCTTCGATTCGTCCTTCGATCCGTCCTTCGCTTTTACCCTCGCTCCGGCCCTCTTTGCGAAATTTGTTCGCGAGGGCCGTGTTCGAGATATCCAGGGTAGCCATGAGGTCGCTCCAAAAGGCGATGCCTTCTTCATCGTACCGCAAGGCGAGCAGCGTTACGAGGGCGGTCCGCAAGGTCTCGCCGAGCGAACGACTCGCCTCGGCCTTGATCCGCGCTTCGATCACCTTCTTCACGCGCGGCGCGTCGGCCTCGTCCATTTTGGCGAGCGGGGCCAAGGGCAGCAAGCCCACCGGTCCATTCAAGAACGTGTCGACCGGGACCTCCCAAAGCCGCACGACATGAAACGGAAACTCCCACGGCGAGCCGAGTGGATTCGGTTGGGGAAAGAGGCCGGTCATCGCGGGCGCGTCGGCCGAAGGTCGAAGTAGAACGACCGCCACCGAGGTCGGCAATCGATGCCGATGCACCACGAGTCCCCATCGCTTGACGAGGTCGTAGGGCAAGTCGCCGGACCAGTACGATTGCAGCTCGGCCATCACGAGCCACGGTTTCTCGTCGTCGATTCGGATGAGCTTGTCGGTCGAGGTCGTCACGGTGGACGAAAGGTCGGCGTCGATGATTCGCACGCGCTCTCGCGGCCGGTCCTGACCGAGAACACGGACGAAACCCGCCGGCTCGATTTCGAAGAGGTCCTTGCCGGTCGCGTCGTAAACAGGGTCCATCGTGTTGACCTTGGAGTGAATCGTGAGTCACGATTGCTTGCCATGATACACCGGCGCTCGTCGTCTCACCTAACGCCTAAAAAAATGCGGACGTTCGTGGGTCACCAGTGAAGGTTCAAGTTTCTCCGCCAGAATCCGGCCGGCAGGCTTGCGAAGAATCACGCGCGACATTATCCCTCTTCGAGGAAACGCCGACCGCGCGTCGCGGTCGAGCTCCTGGCGGGGGGTTCCAGTGTCGCCGTCGCTCCACAACCTGATGGCCGTCGCCGCCGAGTTGCGTGCGGCCGGGTGGCCGTGGCGGGCCGTCGCCGAGCGGGTCCATCGACGCGAAAACACGGTGCGGCAATGGCCGGCTCGACACCAGTCCGCCTGGGCCGACCTCATTGGCACCTCTCAGCGCCGACGGTTCGATGAGACGTGTGCCGAGGCTCTGAACGTTCAGCAGCAACTCTTTCGCTCGGCCGACGAACGTATTCAGCTCAGAGCGGTCGAAATCTGGCTGAAGTCAGGCACCGCGTGCTTTGGCTTGAACGGGTCGATGCTCGCCAAGCCAAATCGCCCGTTACCCATATCGATCGCTCCCTTGTCGCCTGACCCGTTGCCCGCGACGATTCCAATTCGACCGCGGGTGAATTCGCCTGAAAAGCCGACGCGACTGCAATGGGCCACGGCGGCCGCCCTATTGCTGGGACTATCGACGCTGCTATTCCTGCCCTCGACAAACTCTTTCGCCGGGCCCGAACGATTTCCCGTTTGCGCGCCTCCAGCGACGCCCGTGAGTTGCCTCTCGCGTTTACCGTCGCAGAATAACTCCGGGCACGCCCGGCCCGAATGGACACCTTCAATGGCGAACAGCTTTGGCAGTCGCTCGACCCTCACCGTGGGCGGCGAAACGTACACCCTGTACCGGCTGGACGCCATCGAGAAGCTGTTTCCCCAGTCCGCCAAGCTACCCTATTGTCTCAAAATTCTCCTCGAAAACCTCTTGCGGACCGAGAACGGCCTGTCAGTCCGCAAACCCGACATCGAGGCGCTCGCCCAGTGGAACCCGCAGGCCGACCCCGATGTCGAAATCGGTTTCAGCCCGGCCCGGGTGCTCCTGCAAGACTTCACCGGCGTGCCGGCCCTCGTCGATCTGGCGGCGATGCGAGACGCGATGGCCGACCTCGGCGGCGATCCCGGCAAGATCAACCCGCTCATCCCGTGCGAACTAGTGATCGACCACTCCGTGCAAGTCGATGAGTTCGGGACGGCCAGTGCGTTCGCGAGCAACACGGCCCTCGAGTACGAACGCAACAAGGAACGCTACACGTTCCTCCGGTGGGGCCAGACCGCCTTCCGAAACTTCCAGGTCGTTCCGCCGGAAACGGGCATCGTTCATCAGGTGAATCTCGAATACCTGGCCCGCGTCGTGTTCGTCGATGCGAACAAGACCGCCTACCCGGACACGCTCGTCGGGACCGATTCGCACACGACCATGATCAACGGGGCGGGTGTTTTGGGTTGGGGCGTCGGCGGCATCGAGGCCGAGGCGGCCATGCTCGGCCAACCGGTCACCATGTTAATCCCCCAGGTTGTCGGCTTCCGTCTCACCGGCAAGTTGCCCCAGGGGGCGACCGCCACCGACCTCGTCTTGACCGTGACGCAAATGCTTCGCAAACGGGGCGTGGTTGGCCGATTCGTCGAGTTCTTCGGCGCGGGCCTGGCCGAGCTGCCGCTCGCGGACCGGGCGACGATCGCCAACATGTCCCCCGAATACGGGGCCACGTGCGGCATCTTCCCGGTCGACGCCGAGACGATTCACTACCTGCGTTCGACGGGTCGACCCGAAACGCTCGTGCAACTGGTCGAGGCCTACTACAAGGAACAGGGGCTGTTCCACACGAAGTACACGCCCGAGGCGAACTACACGGATATTCTCGGGCTCGATCTGGAGACGGTTGTGCCGAGCATGGCCGGCCCAGCCCGACCGCAGGACCGCGTTGATCTCCCCAACGTCCGCACCTCGATCGGCGAGGCGTTGCCGAAGTTGAAGGCCGCCGCCCAGGCCGCGAAGAAGGCCCCCGTTCCATTGACGATGGAAGGCGAATCGCTCGCGTCGGCCCAGATCGCACCGGGCACGTTGAACGATGGCTCGGTCGTGATCGCGGCGATCACCAGTTGCACGAACACCTCCAACCCGGACGTGATGGTCGCGGCCGGGTTGCTCGCTCGCAACGCGGCCGCGCGTGGGCTTTCGACCAAGCCGTGGGTCAAGACGTCGCTCGCCCCCGGATCGAAAGTCGCCACCGACTATCTGGCCGACGCGGGCCTGCTCACGCACCTCGAGGCGATGCGGTTCAACGTCGTCGGCTACGGCTGTACGACGTGCATCGGCAACAGCGGGCCTCTCCCGGAGGCGGTTTCGAAACAGATCGCCGAGGGGAGCTTGGTGGTTGCGAGCGTGCTTTCGGGCAACCGGAACTTCGAAGGCCGAGTTCACGGTGAAGTGCGGGCGAACTATCTCGCTTCGCCCCCGTTGGTCGTCGCGTATGCCCTAGCGGGTCGAATCGATATCGACTGGCAGACGGAGCCGGTCGGCACCGGCCGGGACGGCAACCCGGTGTACTTGAAAGACCTGTGGCCGTCGCGGAACGAAGTGTCGGCCGTCGTTCACAAACACTTGCGCCGCGAACAATATCAACGCATCTATGCGAGTGTGTTTGAAGGCGACGAGAACTGGAAGGCCCTGAAGATTCCGACGGGCGATCGCTATGCGTGGGAGCCGGATTCGACGTACATCGCGCTGCCGCCATACTTCCAGCGCATGACGGCGACGCCGCCGGGCGTGACCGACATCACCGGAGCGCGGGCGTTGGCAGTCCTTGGCGATAGCATCACGACCGACCACATTTCACCGGCGGGCAACATCAAGAAAGACAGCCCGGCCGGCAAGTATCTGATGGACCACGCCGTCACGCCGAAGGACTTCAATCAATACGGTGCCCGCCGCGGGCATCACGATGTCATGATGCGTGGCACGTTCGCCAATGTGCGCTTGAAAAACCTGCTCGTCCCCGGCGTCGAAGGCGGCGTGACCCGGCACCTGGGCACGAATCAAGAGATGTCGATCTTCGATGCCTCGATGCAATATCAGGCCGAGGGGATTCCGCTCGTGATCCTGGCGGGCAAGGAGTACGGCAGCGGCTCGAGCCGCGACTGGGCCGCCAAGGGGACGAAGCTCCTGGGCGTTCGTTGCGTGGTGGCCGAGAGCTACGAGCGAATTCACCGCAGCAATCTGGTCGGCATGGGAGTCCTGCCATTGCAATTCAAGGCGGGCGACACGGCCCAATCGCTCGGGCTGACGGGCACGGAGCGCTTCGAGATCGCGGGCATCGGCGAGTCGCTGAAAAAGGTTGGCACCGGCCGAGTCCACATGACAGTGAAAGCCGACAAGAAAGAGTTCGAGGCACTGATGCGCGTCGATACACCGCAAGAAGTGCTGTACTATCAACACGGCGGCATCCTGCCGTACGTGTTGCGGCAGTTGGTTGGGCGGGGGGCCTAGTCCTTCGAAAGTATCAATGGCCAGGCGATCCGCTACTCGTGAACACGACACCCCCTGGTACAGCGGGGCCGATGTCCCGATGCGCGAGATTCGCAAGTTCGCCCGCGCCGTGGCCGATCAGTTCGACCCGGACCGGATCATCCTGTTCGGGTCGTACGCCTACGGCACGCCGCACGCCAATAGCGATGTGGACATCTTGGTCGTGATGCCGTGTGCCGATCAACACGTGAGAGGCTTGGCCATCCGGAACAAAATTCCTCGATTGTTCTCACTGGATCTCATCGTCCGAACGCCGGAGAACCTGGCGTGGCGCTTGGCCGAGGGAGAATCTTTTCACTCGACGATCATCGCGTCGGGCAAAGTGCTTTATGAAAAAGACAACTCGCGAGTCGGTTCGAAAGGCCGAAAGCAATTTCAAGGATTGAGAACCGGCTCACTCAGGTGCAACAACGGATGCGGCAGTCCGGCCGCGTCGCGCTCGGATCGGCCGATGACAACAAAGCCGTTGGCCAGATAGAACTGTTTCGCGTTCGGGTTCTCTTCGTTGACGTCGACGGTTAGCCGCCCCTTCAGTTGCCGGGCATGTTCGATGAGTCGCGTACCGATGCCGCGACGGAGAAACCTCGGATCGAGGAAGATCGCCTCCAGCGTCGACCCTTCGAGGGCGATAAACCCCAGGAGTTGCTCGCCCTCGCTCTCGTCGAACGCGGCCCACAGTTCCAGTACCGCGAGCGCGTTCCGCACGAGCGGCCGCAGGAATTGAATCTCCGCTTCGTCGTGAAAGCTGTGGGTCGCCCGAACGGAGCGCTCCCACAGATCGAGGAGCGCCGACCGTTCCGAACGCTTCGCTTCGCGGATAGTCATCGGATTCGCTCGTCGTCGAGTGGAAGGGCGATTGCCGACTCGAACAGAGTTTACTTTCCTCCCAACGCACTTGTCATCGCCAGTTCAACGGTTAGCTTTCGCACGTCGAACCCGTTCTTCGCGAACGATAATCGCAAATCGCTCAATGCGGTCGCCCCATACGCCCGAACCGGTTGTTGGATCAAGTGATGAAACAGTTGTTGCGTGAACGAAGCGTGGACTTCCTCGCTGTTCGCGAGGAACGTGGCCAGCTCGCGGACGTTGGCGAATTTCACGGTTTCGCCGCCGCGCGTTTGATAGAGTCCGGCCGCGTTGACCGGCTTACTGTTGTCCTGTTCGCGCAGTCGGCCGACCGCGTCGAATCGTTCGAGCGTGAACCCGAGTGGATTGATCACGCCGTGACACGATTGACAATTGGCCGGCTTTGTTTGCAATTCGACTCGCTCGCGCGTCGTCAAGTTCGGATGCAAATCTTCGGCGAGCGGCGTGAACGCGTCTGGCGGCGGTCGCAGGCCAATGCCCAACACGCCCCGCGCCACGAACACCCCCCGATGGATCGGGGAGGTCGAACCGGTGTAGGCGAAGGCCGCGAGGAGGTAGGGGTGCGTCAACACGCCCGCCCGTTGACCGTTGTCGATTTTCACTTTCTGAAACGCAGCGTCGGCGGGCAGGTCGGCCCCGTAGAACTTCGCGAGCCGACCGTTCAGAAACAGTTCGTCGCTCAGCAACAGTCGGCGGAAGTCGGCCGAGCCAGTACCGACCACATCGTCGAGGAACAGGTCGAGCGACGACTTCAGATCGCCAACGATGTTCGGGTCGAAGCCGGGGAACCGCTTCGGGTCCTTGGCCAGATCGGCCGCGCGATCGACCTTGAGCCACGCGTGCAGGAAGCCGCGCAATTTGGCCCGAGCCCGGGGGTCGTTCAACATTCGCTCGGCCTGCTTGGCAATCTCGTCGCGAGTCGCGAGCTTGTTCTTGTCGGCCGCTTCGAGCAACGGTCCATCCGGGATCGAGTCCCACAGCGCGAACGAAAGCCGACTCGCCACCGCGTAGCCGTCCTTCGCGGTCGGCGACTCGCGGTACAGGAACCGTGGCGACTTCAACGCGAGTACAACCACACGCTTGACGGCCAAATCCAGATCCTTGGTCAGTTCGAACTGGCGGTTGACGTAGAGTTGCTTCTCTTCGCCCGTCAGCGGCCGACGGAACGCTCGCTCGACGAAATTGCGGGCAAAGTCGCGCACGCGCGTGTCTCGGTCGGCCGCCCCGTCCTTTGTGCCCGCGAGATTGTTCAGGTTCGCGACCACATAGCTCGAGGCATCGAGCGCTGCATCCGTGGCCGACTGGTCCCAAGCCTTCGAGACGGTCGTGCCGCGCTCCCAGCCAAGACTACGATCGTCCGGCGGGAAGGCCGTCGCGGGAACGTAAACCTCCGGCAAGTTGCCGTTCGCCAGGTAGCGGGCCGGGATCACTTCCGGCACTCGGCCCGGCAGCTTCCAGAGCAACGCGACCGAAGCGGGCAACGACGCACGTTCTTTCGCCTTGTCTTTGTTGTTCACGCCCGCCTGCGCCTTGGCGAAGTCGAGACGCAACGGGCAGGCCCGGCCGGCAGTCAGGAAGATCGAACAGCGAAACTCCGTGTCGGGCCCCGACTTCACCCAGGCGTCGATCAACGGCACGCGTGTGTTGTTCACGTACAGCCGGCACGAATGATCGGTCCGCACGATGAACTCGTACTCGCCCGTCTCCGGTGCGCGAACGGCCCCGTCCCAGCGAATAGCGAATTCGTACGGTTCAAACGTGCCAGGCGTCGGCGTGCCCTTGCCGAAGTCGAACTTCACCTCGGGGTCGACGCGTTCGATCTGCCGCTTGTCGCGTCGAATGTCGCGGGCCGCGAAGTATTCCCCCTTCAGCCCAGGCTGTTCCGTGAGCGAAGGGGGCGAGCGGAAGGAACCGATCAGGTCGGCGACGGCGTTGCGATACTGGCCAACGGTGAGGCGAGCCAACTCGACGCGCGGCGGCTTGTTCTTCGCGCGGGCGGCCAACGAATAGAACGCGTCGTGGATATACGCGGCCACCCGATCGGCATCGGGGCCGACACACGTGCCGGGGTTGTCCTCGGGCATCGTCTTGGCGATCAGTTGCGAAAGCTGTGCGATCGACTTGTCGCCGACGA
>JANLUE010000229.1:0-2837 GCA_031363325.1 Gemmataceae bacterium | reverse complement strand
CGCTCCGGACAGGACGCTCACCTCGTCGATCTCGAAGTGGATCACGTGGCCGTCTGACGAGGCAATTAACAGGCTGTCTTCAGTGCCAGTCTGGACTGTAGCCAGCACAACCTTTTCGCCTTCGTTGAGCCGGGCGTAGCGACGGCCGGCCTTGGTCGAGGCGCTGCGAAACGGTAGGAATGGAGTTCGCAGCGTATAGCCGGCACTCGAGACCACCAACACATACGGCCCTGGGGGGTCGTCGCCGACGGGCTTCGTCTCGCCGGGGATGAAGCGCTCGTCCGAAGTCTCGGTGGCGATCACTTTGACGCGGTCGTCGAGCTTGAAATACTTCGTGATCGGCTCGCCGTACCCGGAACTGGCGGGGATTTCGTTGACACGCATCGTGTACGCGGTTCCGTCGTCGGCGAAGAACGTCACGTGGTCGACAGTGCTGGCCGGCACGACGGACACGACCGCATCCCCCTCGCGAACTCGCGTTCCTTCGACGGACGCCAACCGACCGACGCGTTTGATCCAGCCGTCGCGCGTGAGCACGACGTTCGTGTTTTCGCGGGTGATATAGGCTTCCTCGTTGAACTCGAGGACGTCTTCATCGGTCGCCATGCGGCTCTTGCGGCGTTCGGCGAAGCGGTCGCCCAGTGCGTTCAGTTCGTCCTTGACGACGCCCCACAGCCGTTTCTCCGAGCGAATGAGCGCTTCGATTTTGGCCGCTTCCTTCGTCTTCTCGGCCAGCTCGTCGAGGATCTTGCGAATCTCCATCTGGGCGATCTTGTAGAGTTGCGAGTCGAGGATCGCGTTCGCCTGTTCTTCGTCAACCTCAAACGCCTTGATCAGCTTCTCGCTGGCGTCCGCCTTGCCCGACGATTCGCGGATCAACTTGATGGCGCGATCGAGCGCGTTGAAGATGATGCGGAACCCTTCGAGGATGTGAATCCGCCGACGCAACACGGCCAGTTCGTACTCGAAGCGCCGCTTCACGGTGGCGAAGCGGAAGTCCAGGAAATGCCGGAGCATTGCCTTCAAGCCAATTCGGTCCGGCTTGATGGAGCCGTCCGGGCCGGGGATCAGGCACGTCATGTTGACCGAGAAATTGGCCTGCAGCGAGGTGTGCTTGAACAGGTACGCCATCACCATTTCGGGGTCGGTCCCCGGCTTCACGTCGAGCGCGAGCCGAAGGCCATCTTTCTGTGTTGTCTCATTCGTCTGGCCGGTCAGATTCGCCAACTTGCGAGTTTCAATGATTTCGCCAATTTCGTTTTCGATTTTCTCCTTCTCGACGCCATAGGGAATCGACGTGATGATGATCTGTGGGTTCTTGCTGTGCTCGCCTTCGAGTTTCCATTCCCCCTGGATCTTGATTGTCCCGGTCCCTTCCTCGTAGATGTGGCGCAAGGTCGCGCGGTCCGTCAGAATCTTGCCGCCCAGCGGGAAGTCTGGTCCCTTGACCCGATTCATCAGCTCGGCCGTCGTGGCCTCGGGGTCTTCGATGAGATGGACGCAGGCGCGGATCAATTCGCCGAGATTGTGCGGCGGAATGTTGGTGGCCATTCCGACCGCGATGCCAGACGACCCGTTGACGAGTAGGTTCGGGAACTGAACTGGGAGGACGACGGGTTCTTGGGTTGTGTTCTCGTAATTGGGCCGCATTTCGACGGTGTTCTGGCGGAGTTCCTCCATCATGTACGTCGCGATGGGGTACAAATTGGCGAGCGTGTATCGGTCCGCGGCGGGCGGGTCGCCATCGACCGAACCGAAGTTGCCATGCCCATGAACCAACGGGATGCGCATGACCCAATACTGGGCGAGTCGAACGAGCGCCTCGTACGCGGCGAGGCCGCCGTGCGGGTGGTAGTTCCCCGTCACGTCGCCGACGATCTTAGCGCACTTGCGCGGCTGAGAGTCGGCCTCCAGGCGGAGGTCGTGGTACATCGTGTACAGGATTCGCCGCTGGACCGGCTTCAAGCCATCGCGGACATCGGGCAAGGCACGCGAAGTAATCACCGACACCGCGTAGCGAAGGAATCGCTCGCGGGTCTCGGTCGAGATCGACACGGTCTGAATGTTGCGGTCGTCCGCCATGAATTACGTGCCCTCGCGATCCCGACACTGGCAGCGTGAATGAAACGCCAAATGAAGATTTTTTTTAAAAAATCTCAGTGCAATGTACATATGTACTCTTGACGCCGCTAATCACCATGGATTATTTTCCCTACATCACGACCGCGCCCAGCGGGAGTCCGTCATGAAGCTGCTAGGACTGCTTACGATTTCGCTCGTCATCCTCATTTCCTCCAATTTCGGTATGGGGGACGGCAGTGAGCGTGGTGGTACGCTCGGCGACCCCTGTGAAGGGAATACTACGGGGTTCCAATGCAACTTGGTACCGGGTAACAAAGGTGAGTGTCCAAAGTATTCGCAGATCGACTACTACAACCCTGTGAAACGGTACATGGCGGCAACTACAGCCCTCCAGTGCGAAAACCTCACAAACAACATCTGCGACGGGGCGTTTTATCCTAAAGATCCTCAGGCGGGCTGCGAACCAGTGAACTAATAAAATCGCAATACTGCACCGAGACTTGCGGTTGACTCGTGGTCTAACATGCGGTCAATCGCACTGTGCCATGTCGGCCGCAAGTCTAACGAAACACTTCGTGTCGTCTTCGCGCCCGTAGCCACATTAGATCTTTGTATGTACTTGTTTAGCGCCCCTGGACGCCGGGTGGGGAAATCCGCATAACGCTTGCAGCTGACACGGTTGTCCGTCGCGAGGGAGCGCGTGATTGGGCCATCTTACGAGCAAGTGCTTCTCGAGCTCCAGCAGCTCCGCGAGC
>JANLUE010000192.1:0-2056 GCA_031363325.1 Gemmataceae bacterium | reverse complement strand
GGAAGGCCCAGGCGGCCATCGGCGATTACGAAGTCCAAAAGAACAAGGAGCAAAGCGAAATCGAGAAGGCCGAACTCGTCTGGAGGCTCGCGAAAATCAACGTGAGCAAATATCTCAAGCGCGAATACGATGTGGCCCTCGAAAACAAGCAGGGCAAGGTTGGGCTCGGCAAGAAAGAATTGAAAGAGGCCCAGGACAATTTGGAGTTCACGCGCAATCTCGTGAAGAAGGGGTTCCTGCCGCTCGAGCAAATTCGACTGATGGAGTTGGGCGTCGAGCAGAAGCGGTTCGTGGTCCGCGAGTACGAGGCCGAGCTTGGGATGCTGATGGAATTCGACAAGGATTTGAAGACGACGGAACTGACCGGCAAGTCGACCGAGGCGGAGCGCGAACTTCAGCGGACCCGGGCGAGCCAGAAAGCGGCCACGGAAAAAGCCCGGACCGACAAGGAAGCGGCCGCCACAACGGCCAAGCTCGAAAAACAAACCCTCGATCGCATCCAGGCCCAGATCGAGCGTTGCATTATCAAAGCCCCGCAGGATGGCATCGTCGTGTACTTCAAACGCTACTACGACGAGGGGTCGCGCATCCAGCCGGGGGCGACGCTGTTCTTTCAACAACCGATCTTCACGCTGCCCGATTTGAACACCATGAAGGTGAAGGTCAAAATTCACGAGTCGGTTATCAAGAAGATCGAGATTGGATTGAAGGCGACGATTCAGGTGGACGCCATACCGAATCGGCCCTTGACTGGAACGGTGAAGTCGGTCGGCACGTTGGCCCAGTCCGAAGGCTGGCGGCAGACGGTCAAGGAATACATGGTCGAGATCGACGTGGTCGATCTCCCGACGAGCGCCGGCCTCAAGCCCGGCATGACGGCCGAGGTCAAGATCCACGTTCAAACCTTGCCCAACACCTTGATGGTCCCGATCCAGGCCGTCACGGAGTTCGAAGGCAATCCCGTGTGCTACGTGCGCCGGGCGCGGAGCCTCGAGCGCTTGCCGGTCGAGGTTGGCGAGAGCAACGACCAGTACATCCAGGTGCTGTCGGGCCTATCGGAAGGCGACCCGGTCGCGCTCGATGCGAGGAGCCGGGCGGCCGCCGAGATCAAGGCCGCCAAGCGGTGATGGTCTTTATTCCAAGTTTAGCGTGTGGCCCAACGGGTCACGCCTGCCCCTGGAGCCGGGCCAACAACCAGGCTCGCGCATAGGTCCACCAGGCGTTCGCGGTTCGCGTCGAGACGCCGAGCACTTCGGCCGCCTGGGGAATCGTCAGGCCCACGAAGTAGCGTAGTTCGACCAGCTTGGCGACGGCCGGTTCGGTCCGCGCGAGTTCACTGAGGGCCGCGTCCAGGTCGATGAGATCGTCGGCTCGTTCGGGCGCGGCGAATGATTCGGGATCGAAGGGGACGCGCTCGCGCGCCCCACCGCGTTTCTCGGTCGCCTTGGCTCGCGCGCGATCGACGAGGATGCGTCGCATCGCTTCGGCGGCCGCCGCGAAGAAGTGCCCCCGGCCGTCCCACGCGGCCGGCCGGTCGGGCACGAGTCGTACGTAGGCTTCGTGGACGAGGGCGGTCGCATCGAGCGTCTGGCCGGGCCGTTCGCCCGCGAGTTTGACGGCCGCCAGTCGGCGCAGTTCCTCGTAGACGAGCGGCAGAAGTTCGGCCGCCGCGTGTCGATCGCCGCGCCCGGCGGCCTCGAGGAGTGATGTGACTTCCGGCATGAATGCTCAAAAACACTTCACCACAAAGGACACAAAGATCACAAAGTTGAAAAACCCCACTTCGATCATCGGAGTTTTTTGTGGTGAGTACTGATTGCCGTAAGTCACTCGTCCAAACTCAAATCCGTCTCACCACAAAAAACACAAATTCACGAAGTGACGATTCAATTCAGTTCTTTGTGATCTTCGTGTCCTTTGTGGTGAGCCACGTCTCAGTACAGAGTACTCAGTACTTCAATTTGACACGACTACTTCTTGTTCTTCTCCTTCAATTCCTTCACGGTCGCGAGCGTCTTCTTCGGGTCCTTGAGCACGGCTTTCGCGCAGCCCTTGC
>JANLUE010000179.1:0-1776 GCA_031363325.1 Gemmataceae bacterium | reverse complement strand
CGCGATCGAAGGGGACCGGCGACGTTCAGGAAATCGCGATCAGCCCGAGGGAGTACGTCTTCGTCACACCAGAGAAGCCAGTTCAACTGAAGGTGACGGCCAAGTTCGCCGACGGCTCGACCGAGGACGTGACGCCGTTTTGCGACTTCCGCGTTCAGGACGATGGCGTGGCCCGCGTGTCGTATCTGGGCGAAGCGACGGCCGTTCGGCCCGGCGACTCTGGACTGGCCGTTCTCTATCGCGGCAAGATCGCCGGTGCCCGTTTGCTGGTGCCCGCCAATCCCGCGACGCGGCCGACCTATGCGATCCCGACCAACTACATCGATCGCGAGGTCGTCGAAAAGCTGCAACTGCTTCGCCTGCAGCAATCGGCCCCGGCGACGGACGAGGAATTCCTGCGCCGCGTGACGATCGACACCATCGGTTCGTTGCCGAAGCCGGAGGAAGTACGGGCCTTTCTCGCGGATAAGTCGCCAGATAAGCGCGAACACAAGATCGACGAGTTGCTCCGCCATCCGCTGCACGCGGCGTTGTGGGCGACGAAGTATTCGGACATCACGGGCAACAGCACGCCGGCCCTCGAACAACCCCCGGACATGGCCGTCAAGCGGAGCCAGATGTGGCACGACTGGCTCCGTGTTCGCTTTCAGAACAATGTCCCCTACGACGAAATCGTGCGCGGCCTGCTGACGGCCACGAGCCTCGAAGGCCAAGCGCCCGAGGCCTGGCTCGATCAATCGAAGAAGATCGAGGCGGAGGCCGCCAAATACGAGACCAATGAATACGCGAAGCGAGCGACGCTCGATTTGTTCTGGCGTCGGAACGGCACGACGCCAGCGACCGAGTGGGGCGAGAAAGCGGCGGCCGCCTTCCTGGGCGTGCGACTCGAATGTGCCCAGTGCCACAAGCACCCGACCGATCGCTGGACCCAGGCCGACTACCGGGCGTTCGCCAATCTGTTCGTCGGCGTGGCGTTCAACAAGGCCCAGTTCTCGTCGCCGGCGATGAAGAAGTTGATCGAAACTGAGAACGGCGAACGCACCAAGGCGATGACGGCGGCCGGCAAGAACGCCAATCAGGTCGTCACGATCCGCGAGATGTTCGTGAACCAGGAGTTCAAAAAGCCCCCGTTCCTCACGCACCCGGATACGAATCAACCATTGAATCCGAAGGCCCTGGCCGGCCCGGAGTTCAACCTCGTGAAGGGTGAAGACGTTCGCACGCAGTTGTTCGGCTGGCTGCGTTCGCCGGAGAACCCGTTCTTCGCCCGGTCGTTCGTGAACCGCGTCTGGGCTCACTATTTCGGCGTCGGGCTCGTCGATCCGGTCGACGATTTCTCCCAGGCCAACCCGCCGACGAACGCCCGGCTTCTTGACGCATTGGCCAAGGACTTCGTCGAGCACAAGTACGAGGTGCGGCACATCGAACGGCAAATTCTGTTGACGCGGACGTATCAAACTTCATCGGTGCCGAACGAATCGAACAAGTTCGACAAAGTGAACTTCGCCCGCAGCTACGTTCGGCCCATGTTGGCCGAGGTCGTCGTCGATGTGTTGAATGACGCCCTGGTCACGACCGAGACCTATGCGTTCGGCACCAAAGACGATGCGGCCGGCAAGGTGATGGACGGCAAGCGCATGATCGAGATCGGCGCGAGCCGACTGAACAACACGAACCTGAACTACACGCTGCGAATCTTCGGCCGCCCGCCGCGAACGACCGCCTGCGACTGCGAACGAGCCATGGAGCCCGCCCTTCCGCAAACGCTCTACCGCA
>JANLUE010000152.1:0-5078 GCA_031363325.1 Gemmataceae bacterium | reverse complement strand
GACGACATGATCTCGACGGCCGGCAGCATCTCCGGGGCCGCCCGCATCGCGGAACTGAACGGCGCCAAGGAAATCTACGCGTTCGCCACGCATGGCCTCCTGGTCGGCAAGGCGATCCCGACTTTGAAGGACTCGCCCATCAAGAAAGTGATCATCACCGATAGCATCCCGCTCCCGCCCGAGAAGCAACTCGACAAGATCGAAGTCCTGAGTGCCGACAAGCTTCTCGCCGACGCCATGTGGCGCATCCACGAAAACGAATCGGTGAGCAAGCTTTTCGAGTAGGATTTGGGTGAATACGCGACCGTACCGTATGCCGCCGCTACCGCCGCTTGAGACCGCCGTTGATAGCCGCAGGTGGGGCGTTATCAAACGGAAGTTCGATAACGCCGCCGGCGCGCTGTTCAATCGAGATTCAGCTCACGCCACCAGCCGTCGGCCGCTCAGTCGTTCGAGAATGCGCACCGGGGCCTGTTCCGGCGTCACCATGCCGTCCGGGAAAATGATGAACGTCTGCTCGAGCGCGAACTGGCCGCGAAGCACGGCGTGCGGGACATAGTCCGTGTACACGAGCCACGTCGAGCCGGGTGGGAACTCGATCGCTTCCTTCGGGCAATCCTTTTGGAACGCCGCGTTCTCTTTCAAGTAATTGTGGAAGTGGTGCATGAACCGGTCGTAGGCCGTCGGGACGGACTTCAGTCGACCGAACGCGCGTTTCGGGGCGGCCATGACCTGTTGCAGCAAGTTCCAGAACGGCGAACTCGCCTGACGGGCGTACTTGTCGAGGCCCGCTTCGTTCGCGTACCTCTCGGCTAGTCGATCGAAGCCATCGGTCACGATCCAGTCGCGCGTCTGCGACGGGTTCAAGTTCGTGAACACGCGCAGGATTCGACCCCCGGCCGTCGGGCGGTTCGGGAACGCGTCCACGTGCAGGAGATCGTTCCGTTTGTGCAGCGACATCGGCCGACCGGCTTCTTCAACGGGTCGATAGCTCGCGTAGTCGAGCTTGAAGTGCCCGGCATACGGTGACAGGAACGTTTCCAGGAAGCGGACGACGTTGGCCGAGTAGGCCCGCATGATTCGCTGAAGTTCGTCCACCTCGCTCGGCTCGGCCGCGGACAGGCCGCGAATGACGCCCGTCTCCGGTTGATACGAGATGTTCTTGTGGTAGCGCAGGCCGCTTTGACGATGGGCGAGCAACGCTTGGCGATCGGCGTCCGGGAATGGGAACGGGCAATCCGGGAAGAACAGAATGCCGCCGGCTTCGAGCTGGGCGCAGTGTTCGGCCGCGAACTCCGGCGCGCGGGCCGGCTCGGTCCAACCAGCTTCGGAAAAATCGGCGACGACGACCCGCGACATGCGACGCTCCGGGCTTGGCGAATGGCTACCCCTTTGCATCGTGCGCCTGGGCCGCCGACTTTGACGAATCCGCGGGAACCTCCCGAAGCCCGGCCGCCCTACAATCTTCCCAGCCGGGACTGTTTAACCTATCTCGAAGGACCACACCGTGGCAGCACAACATGCGCCGGGTTTCCTGAAAATCGTTCAAGACGCCAAGACCCGCGTGCGCGAGTGTACGATCGCCGACGTGCAGAATCGCCGGGCGGCCGGCGAGCAATTCGTCCTGATCGACGTGCGCGAGGAAAGCGAATGGTCGCGCGGCCACGTGCCGGGCTCGATTCATCTCGGCAAGGGCGTCATCGAACGCGACATCGAATCGAAGGTGCCCGATCACGGCACGCCGATAGTGCTCTACTGCGGCGGCGGCTTCCGATCGGCCTTGGCCGCCGACAACATTCAAAAGATGGGCTACACCGACGTGATCAGCATGGACGGCGGCTGGCGCGGCTGGACTCAGGCGGGGCTGCCCGTCGAGAATGCTTGAAGGCCGCACCAGCGCGCTGCGATCAAAAATCAAACGCGATCCGCGTTCCGAAGCCGTGAACCCAGCCGTCGGCCTTCTCGTTGAATGCATTGCGATACAGGGCCGTGTAGTTCCACTGCACCTTCAGGTACGGGTTCAGGAACCAGTTCAAGCCGAGCGTCACGTCGTGGACCGTGCCGCCGCGAATGAACTTGTTGTCCATGTCGAGCCATGAATAGCGAAGCCCGAGTTGCCAGGCCCCGATGCCGCCGCCCCGCTGCGTGCCCGCTCCCGTTTGGCAATCGTCGCAGTCTCCCGAACCGCCGAGATCGCAACCGGTGAAGTTGCTGCGCGGCGTGACGCGCGAGAACGCGGCCGCCGCCCGGTTGTAGGTGCGATGTTCACCGGTCAGGAAGTACAGAGCCTCGGCGTAGCCGCCCTGGAAGAAGACGCGACCATTGTTGATCGTCGGGTTCGGCACCGGCGTGCGGGCGTTGTCGATCCAGGTCGCGTAGTATTCCGCCTGGAACGTCCAGGGGCCGTACACCGTGACGAATTCGGGCACGACCTGATTGCGGCTATCGCCGAACAGGCGGGCTTCCGCCACGATGTTGTGCAAGACGGCCGGGCCATCGCGAACCATGAGCCGGGCCCGCATCCGATCCTGGTCGTCGTCCAGATCCCGGTGGCTGGCGCTGATTCCCAGGTGAACGAGCGTCTCGCCGTTGTTCTCCCAGACCGGCAAACAGGTGATTCGCCCCGTCACGTCGTATTCGCCATCGCCCGTGTTCCAGCCGAAAATGTTCCGTGTGTTCTTGAAGACGCCGAGTGCCCAATACATCCGTTGGTCGAAGGCGTTGTTGAACGCCATGATGCCGTTCTCAAAACCGTTGTTTTGGTTCTCGACGAAGGCGTCGAACGCGAGGGAGCGCTCCATGAAGTTCAGGAATCGACTACTCGTCAGGTGCTCGAAGCTGACGGGTGGCTTCTGATTGCCGATTCGCAAATTTCCGATGACCGGAAGTTCCTTGAACGTGATCCACAAGTCGGTCGGGGCGGGCGTATTGATCGGCAGGACATCGCCACGTCGCTCGGCGTTCACGGTGTTGATGAAGTCGAATTCGAGCAGGAAATCGATGTTCTTGTAGAAAGTGCCCCCCAGGTCGAAGCGGGCGCGGCGGAAGTTGGCCGCGTCCTGGACGTTGCCGATGCCGCCTTTGTTCGTGGGGGTTTGGACGTTGTCAGTCGTCGAGAGCCAGGTGCCATCGATCTGGAGCCGACCGCCGACGAAGAACTTGAACAGCCCGTTCTGTGTTTCCATTTGCAAGAGGTTATTGTCGCCCGGCTTGAACTTGAGATGCGGCGTGAGGCCTTCGTTCGTGGGTGCCGGCGCTGCCACGATCGACCCCGGGCTTGGCGGAGCGCTCACAGCCGGGGGCGGATTGACCGGGGCGTTCGGGATCACCATTGGCGCGGGCGACTGGGTCGCCGTCCGGACGGCCGGCTTGGCAATCACGCTCCCGACCGTTGGCCGTGCCAGCGGCGCGATCACGTTCGTCGGGTGCGTCGTCGGCAACATCGGAGGCGCGGCGATCGGCTTGGTCGGCGATAGATCGACGCTCGGCAGTTCGGTGACGCTGAGCCCCTTCGAGATTCCGGGCGGTTCCGGGATGTTGGGCAAGTTGCCGAGGGGCGGCGGACTCGGAGGCAACACGTCGAATGGCGGGCGAATGGGCGATTGGGCCGTCGCGGTCCCGACGAGACAGACGGAGGCCAGCGTGGCGGCCCAGCGGCGAATGGTCATAGCGGCCTCGAACGGCGAAGAGGTACGGTCGTCGGGATTGTTCCGGTTGTATCGACGGTTGCCGGCCACGAAGTTCAGGAATTGCGAGTTGATGCTGATCCCGAGCTGACCGGTCGATTGAGCGAGTGCCAACAGTGGTCGAAGCGCGGCATCGACACGAGTTCAGCGCACCTCCATTACCCATTCCATTTGACTCCCGCCTAAAATACCTTGGCCCTTCCCCACCGAGGTTGGCCGATGTCGAGGGATTTCGTGTTGCGGACGCCCGTGTTCCGCCCGACCGATGAGGCCGGCTGGCGGCCGTCGCTCGACATCTACGAACTGCGCGATGGCTGGCTCCTGAAGGCCGACCTCGCTGGGGTTTCGCCGGAGGACGTGGCGATCACGATCCACGGGTCGCGGATCACGATCCGGGGTGTGCGGCGCGACCTATGCATTGAGGAACGAGTCGCCCACTACCGGATGGAGATCGCGTACAGTCGGTTCGAGCGAACGGTGGACTTGCCGTGCGACCCCGGTCCGCACGACGTCCGCACCGAGTTCCGCGACGGGATGTTGTACATTCGCCTACGCTGTGGGGGGCCCTCATGACTGACACCACCGGGCCGGCCTGGCCGGTCCTGCCAATCAAGAACACCGTTCTGTTTCCCGGCCTGTTCCTTCCGCTTTCGGTCGGCCGACCCGCGTCGCGGGCCGCCATCGACGCGGCGATGGCCACCGAAGACAAGACGATCATCGTCGTCGCCCAACGGGACGTTTCGCAAGAATCGCCCGGATTGAGCGACGTGTTCCCGGTCGGCACGTTGGCCGTCATCAAGAAGATGGTTCGTTCGCAGGATGGCGTCGAGGTCCTCGTGCAAGGCACCGGCCGCGTGCGCTTGCTCGAATCGACGCAGACCGAACCATTCCTTCGCGCGACCGTGCTGAACTTGCCCGCGCCGGACGGATCGACGGATCAGATCGAGGCGCTCTATCGGGCCGTTCTGGATTCCGCGCGGCGCGTACTCGAACTCGCGCGGCCGCAAGGCGATGTCGATATCGACGCCCTACTCTTGCAGGCACCCGGGCCAGTGCCGCTCGCGTATCTGATTGCGTCGATGATCGGGGTCGACGTGCTGAAGGAGCAAGCCCTGCTCGAGGCCGAGTCGCCCGAAGTGGCCTTGCAATTGATCCTCGAACACTTGAACCACGAAGTTCGCGTCCTCGAACTGCGCAATCAGATCGCGAGCAAAGCCCAGGCGGAGATGAACAAGGAGCAAAAGGACTACTGGCTCCGACAACAGATGCGGGCGATTCAGGACGAGCTTGGCGAGACGAGCCCGGAGAAGGCCGAGGTGGCGGAACTGCGACGTCGGCTGGCCGAGGTCGATCTGCCGGACGGCATCCGCGAGTCCGTCGCTCAGGTCCATC
>JANLUE010000136.1:0-4663 GCA_031363325.1 Gemmataceae bacterium | reverse complement strand
TGTCGGTCCGCGCCCGCCGATGATCAATCCGATTTGATGCCGCCGGGGATCGGCAGCATCGGGCCCTTTGTGCCCTTGGTCTGATCGAGTTCGAATTCCTTGCCCGGCTTGTCCTTGATCTTCGGAGGCGCGATCTTCGGTGCGTCGCCCGGGGCCGGCAGAATCTCGCCGGGTTGCATGATGATTGTCCCGCCGCCTTGCATCCCCGGATAGCTGACCGGCATCGCTTCGTAGTGTTCGCCCCCGCCGTGTCGCTTCTCGCGGCAGGCTTTGATTCGCTCGCAAAGCGTCGGCCGATCGCCCCGGAAGATGCCGCAACCCGACAGGAGCGAGAGCGACAGGAGGCCGACGAGGGACAGGCGTCTGCGGGACATGGTGGCAAGGTCCTTCGTCCCGGCGGAGGCGTGGGACTGTGCGGACTCGGCGGGAGGAATCCGTTCCGAAATTCGTTCCGTGACTGAACTGTGTAAAGATTGCTCGGCGCGCGGGATTGGGCAACCGGGGAAGCGGAAGAACGGAAAATCGTTGGCGGAATCTGGCGAAACTGATGGGATTTTGCCGACGGAACGCGTCGTGCCGGATGTGCGGCTGTTCGGTCGATCCCATCGCCCACGGAGGTTCCCGTCGATGTATTTACGCGAACGGCTTCAGGATCTTCCGCGTCCACGGTTCGTGCGGCCGGCGAACCTCGACGCGCACGAGCACCGAAAACTCCTGGTCGCCGTTGGCCGTGATGGACAGCACGCCTTCGTGGACGCGGCCGGGGTCCATCATTTCCGTGTCCACGTCGAAGATCACATCGACCTGTCGGCCGCCGGCCACGGCGCTGGCCCGCGGCTTCAGCCACATCGCGCCGCTTTCCACGAACGCATAGACCCACTTTTTCGAGTTCACCGACAGCGTCACGGCGCGGGCCACCGACTCGGGCCAGTCGCACATCAGGTCGAATTCCTCGACATCGGCCGAGACCTTGGGCACCTGCGAAAGTCGCATCGATTCGAAATACTGTTGCACCGCGCCGAGCGACGGCGCGAGTGGACCGAGGATCGGGAACCCCCAGCCTTGCACCGCGAACAGGCGCTCGACCGAACCATCGGCCAGCCACTTCGCGCCGAGCTTGGGTTTCCGCAACATGATTCGCGCCAGGTCCTGGGCATCAACGACGGAGTGGCCCTGGAACGGCACGCCCCGAACCGACAAATCGACTTGCACGGGCACTTCGACCGCCCCGCCGTTCGTTCGAATTTGCAACTTCGTGAAGTAGCTGCCCATCGCGGGCAACGCCTTCGTGTCGATCACTATCTCGACGGCCTGTTCGGTCCGTGTTCGGACTCGCGGCGAAGTCGGGCGCAGCCACGGAGCGCCGTCCGCCACGGCCAGTTCGCCGTGCAGGAGCCCCGTGCCGCGATTGATGATCTGCAACAGGGCTCGGCGTTCCTCGCCTTGCCGGGCGTCTGGCACGAGCAATCGGCGCGGGGCCACGTCAAGTCGCGGCACGGGTCGCGATCGGGACGGCAGTTTCTCCAAGAGCGCGTGCAGCGCGACATCCGGTTCCGGCTCGGCCGACGGGACCATTCGGGCGAGGTCCGGGCGGTTGTTGTCGAGAAAGAACTGGCCGAATTCGCGACGAACCAGGGCGTTCCGAGCGTCGCCCCAGTTGTTCAGGCAACCTTGCACGAACTCGTCGACCGTGCGACAGCCGCGACCGATCGGGAAGCGCCACTCGCGGGTGAACTGATCGGTCCCGCCCATGTGAATGGTGTCGAGCGGGACGCCATCGTTGTGGCAATAGGCCGAGTCGGGCGGGTTGGCGCGTTGACAGCGTGGGCACCGGCGCACGGGTCAGTCCTCGACGGGCCGGCCAGCGGCGGGAACTGGCCTACCGATCACTTTACAGCCCGACCGGCCGGCCGGCCCTGTTGATCGTTGATCGACGATAGACTATATTGCTCCAGGAGGAGGCATCCACATGGCCACGATCGTCGATCGCGTTCGAGATAAATATGCCGCCGTCGCGGACAGCTCGCTGACGGGCGAACACGCGGGCGTGCGGGCCGTCGCCGAGGCGTTTGGCTACACGGCCGACGAACTCGCCACCATCCCGGCCGAGGCCAACATGGGCCTTTCGTGCGGCAACCCGACCGCTTACGCCAAGTTGAAGCCGGGTGAGGTCGTCGTCGATCTCGGTTGCGGCGGCGGGCTCGATGTGTTGCTCGCCTCTCCGAAAGTCGGCCCGACGGGCCGGGCGATCGGCATCGACATGACCCCAGCGATGATCGACCGGGCCAGGGCGAATGCCGCCAGGTCGGGCTTGAAGAACGTCGAGTTCCACCTGGCGACGATCGACGCGCTGCCCTTGCCGGCCTCGAGCGTCGACTGCGTTGTCAGCAATTGCGTGATCAATCTGGCCCCGGACAAGGGGGCCGTTCTGAGCGACGTGTATCGCGTGCTGAAGCCGGGTGGTCGGGTGGCTGTCAGCGACATCGCGTTGAAGCGCGACCTGCCGGCCGAACTCGCTCAGAGCGTGGCCGCCTACGTCGGCTGTATCGCCGGGGCGATCACGATCGCCGAATACGAACGACTGCTGCGCGAGGCCGGCTTCGCCGCGATCCAGGTCGTCGACACGAAGAAAGATTTGAACGCCTACGCCAAGGTCGAGAACCAGGCCGGCTGCTGTTCGCCGGCGATGGAGATCACCGAGGACGAATGGGTCGCCTCGACGCAGGCGTGCTGCGGCGTCGAGTTGGACTCGAAGCCAGTCCACGTTGGGCTGGCCGAACTGATCGCCAAATACGACGTGAACGATTTCGCCGCGAGCGTGCAGGTCTATGCCATCAAGCCAAGCTGAGCCGGCCCTGCGTCGCCGCCTGACCGCCGAGTTCCTCGGCACGTTCGCGATGGTCTTCGCCGGAACCGGGGCGGCGATCGTGAACGAACTCACCGGGGCCGTTACGCACGTGGGAGTCGCGATCACGTTCGGCCTGGTCGTGCTCGCGTTGATCTACGCGCTCGGCGAAGTGTCCGGGGCGCACTTCAACCCGGCCGTCACGCTCGGGTTCGTGCTGGCTCGAAGGTTTCCGCCCCGCGAAGCGTGGCCCTACATCGTGGCCCAACTCCTCGGGGCCTGTTCGGCGAGCGCGTGCCTCGCGTTGATCTTCCCCGAAAGCCGCAAGCTCGGGGCGACGATCCCGGCCGGCGCGCCGTGGCAATCGTTCGGCCTCGAATTGTTCCTGACCGCGTTCCTGATGTTCGTGATTCTGTCGGCGACGACCGGGGCGAAGGAAAAGGGCCTGATGGTTGGGATCGCGGTCGGCTCGGTGATCGGGCTCGAAGCGATGTTCGCCGGCCCGATCTGCGGCGCGTCGATGAATCCGGCCCGATCGGTCGGCCCGGCGCTCGTATCGGGACATGTTGATTCGTTGTGGGTGTACCTGATCGCCCCGATCCTCGGGGCGGCCCTTGCTGTGCCGGGTTGTCGCGGCGTGCAAGCCCCCGGTTGTTGCCTGGAGTCGCGTCAATGAAGCGAGTTTTGTTCGTCTGCGTCGAGAACTCGAATCGCAGTCAGATGGCCGAAGCGTTCGCCAGAATTCACGGCGGCCCGGACATCGAGGCCTTCAGCTCCGGGTCGCGGCCGAGCGGCAAGATCAACCCCAAGGCCATCGCCGCGATGGCGGAGCTTGGGTACGACCTGACCGCGCACAGTTCGAAAGGGCTCGACGGCTTCAATGGGCAGGAATTCGACGCCGCGATCACAATGGGCTGCGGCGACGAGTGTCCGCTCGTGCTGGCCAAGCGGCGCGTGGACTGGCAGATTCCCGACCCCAAAGAACTCCCGCCGGCACAGTTCAACGAAGTCCGCGATTCGATCGAGGCCAAGGTGAAGGAGTTATTGGCGAACTTGTAGTCTCGGGCGTGGCGTCAGAACTCCGATTCTGTCGCCACATCCGGGTGCCGGTCGCTCGTAGAATTGCGGGCATCACGGAGACACCACCGATGCTCGTCGACCATCCCGCCGGGGATTATCGCTTCCTGCCCGGCATCGCGCCGTACTCGTGCGGCGTCGTGTCGCGGCCGGGCTTCGAGATCGTACACGTCACGTTTCAGGTTCCCGTTCCGTATCGGGTCGGGTTCGAGCGAATCGCCGGCGTTCTGGCCGAACACGGTCGGCCCAAGGCGGCGCTGTGCGGGGTCGCACTGCGTTCGCCGAAACCCTTCGATTTTCCGGGATTCGCGACGTTCAACGCCGAGTACGCGGCGATTCTGAAAAGTTGGGGCGTGTTCGTCGATGGCGTGAATCCCGTCGCTCGAACCAACGTCGCGCCCGTGATCCGCCCGCCAACCGAGCCCGTTCTCTATAGCTTCGCGTTCACGCGGCCGTGCCCGGGCGACCGACCGACGTTCGTCGTCGCGGGTGCCGGCGAACTCCCCGAGGGAGTGCTTTCCCGCGACGGCATCATCGCGCTCGGCGACACAACGCCACGCGGCATCGAGACCAAGGCGGAATTCGTGATGGACTTGATGGAGGCCCGGCTTCGTGGCCTCGGCCTGGATTGGCCCATCGTCCACACGTTGAACGTCTACACGATCCACCCGATCACCGAAGTGCTTCCGACCGTGATCCTGGGCCGCGCCGGGTCGGCGGCGATGCACGGCGCGCAATGGC
>JANLUE010000106.1:0-6476 GCA_031363325.1 Gemmataceae bacterium | reverse complement strand
CGTCGGTCGGCGGGCCGGCGGGTTCGTTGCCGTGGATGCCGCCCGAGGCCGTTCGCGGCGACTCGCTCCTGACCACTGGCATCGACGTTTGGGCGCTCGGCGTGATTCTGTTCGAATTGCTCACGGGCGAGCGGCCGTTCCGCGGCGAGACTCGCGAAGAATTGAAAAACGCAATCCTCAAAGCGGAACCAATCGCCCCACGGATTGCCGATCGCGACCTCGACGCAATTGTCCGTCGCTGTCTGATGAAGGACGCCGATCGGCGCTACGAGTCGGCGGCGTCGCTGGCGAACGACCTCGATCGCTGGCTTCGCGACGAGCCGGTGCGGGCGCGGCCCACGAGCCGCCACGAACGATTCACGCGCTGGCTGCGGCGACACCCCGTTTTGGCCGGCGGGACCGTGACCTTGATTCACGTGCTCGCCGTGGCCGTCTGGGCCGCGTTCTCCGTCGCGAATGAGCAGGAAGAACGCCTTCGCTTCGCGGTGTGCGAAGGGAACGCCTACGCCGCCCGGCACGTCGCGAGCACAATCCTCGCCCGGCTACAAGATCGAGGCGAGGCCGTTCGTTCAACGGCGCGCGACCCGGCGTTGCATCGGGCGTGCGCCGCCGGCGATTGGCCGACCGTCGAGCAATTGTTGAAGCGTCGCCAGACCGAGTCCGGGTTCGCCACGGTGTTCGTGCTCGATTCGACAGGCGTGATTCGCGCCGAGTGGCCGCAATCGAATCGCGTCGTCGGCCAGAACTTCGCCGACCGCGACTACTTCCGCGGCGCGATCGGTCGGGTGGGCGAGGTGGGCGAGGGTGCCCATTTTTCTCGAGTTTTTCGCTCGAAGAACGATGGACTGGACAAGCTCGCGGTGTCCGTGGCGTTTCGGCCCGACGGGAAGGAGCCGTGGGTCCTCGGCGCGACTTTGCCGGCCGACGCGACGTTCGGCCTCGACGGTTTGCACGACAACCTGCGAAAGGCCGTCCTACTCGCGCCCCGCGATGTCGGCACCCGGGACGAACATCCCCAATACGTCGTGTTGATTCACCCCGGCTACGCGCCGCGCGAGCCAACCGTCGATGTGCCGGCCGAATCACTTCGACCCGGCTTTGGCCCGAACGACGACTACGCGGACCCCGTGGCCGTGTCGCACCCGGACTTCGCGGGTCGATGGCTCGCGGGCTTCGCCCCGGTCGCGGACACGGAACTCGTGGTCCTCGTGCAACAGCCATACGAGGAAGCAATGTCCCCGCACCGCACGGTGATCCGCCGTACCCTCGAGTGGGTGGCCGGCCTGCTGGCCCTGGGCCTGGTGGTCGTCGGCGTGATTTGGCTCGACGGGCAACGCAAGCGGGCGAGGGTGCGATGAGACCGAGAATTAATTGACCGAGTACGAGCCGAAGTCCGATTTCGAGTTCTTTTTTTGGAATCCCACTTGACAGTCACCGGGACGTGGTAACAATGAGTTTGAACTTTGAGGCCCCAATTTTCGGCCCCAATTTTCGGCCCCAATTTGAGTTGGTGCCGACTCGCTGTTACTCCGTATGGAGGAATCGACATGCGCTGCCTGGGATTGATGTGCCTCGCCCTCGGAATCGTGGCTCTGGCCGGGAATGTCTCGCCGGTCTTCGCTGAAAAGGACGGCAACAAGCTGGAGTGGTCTTCCGGTTATCCAAAGTGCCCGTCAATACAGACCGTGAAAACTTATCCGGGAACAGCACGGATCAAGTACTCACTGACCCTGGGAAACAACTGGACTCCGAGTGGAACGATTACTTTCACGATTCGAGTGTACGATGATGCAGACGGCGAGTTTTTCAACGACGATGCTGGAGCCGAAAAGGGCGCACCTTTTAGCGCCGAAAAGGACTACACGGTGACGATCTCCGGACGCTCGGCCAAAGTGCTTAACAGCGCAGTCATCCTCAACAAGACCGGCATGCCAGGTGACACCGACAGCTGTACTGCGCCCGCGTCGGCACTGTTCGTGATTCGAAGCTACACGAACTAATAGCCGACGCCATGCGCGGCCTGCGGCAGATCCTCGGATTCTCGAGGATCTGCCGCGGAGTTGGACTCGGAGATTTAGACTCAATTCTCGTTCGCGGATCGCCTACGGTCCATTCGCTCATGTTGGCTGTTCGGAGGCCATACAATGTCATTTCGTCGCGCGGTAACTTTGATTGAAACTCTGATCGTAATCGCCATACTCGCACTTCTCTTAGGCCTTGTGATACCTGCAGTCCAAAAAGTACGACAGTCCGCCAAGCGGACCGAAAGTAAGAATAATATTCGGCAGATCCTTCTGGCCGTCCATGGATATGCGAGCAACCACGGGGACGATTTGCCCGGCTGTAAGGATTGGAGCAAGCCGTATACATCGGACGGAGATGTTCCAAATCTGTTTCTCCAGATCTCACCGTACACGGAGTCACCGATCAATCGCAAGGGACTCGGGGTAAATGATGAACTTGGGTTCTATGTGAAACTGTTTATCGATCCGAGCGACCCAACCTACCACGGGCCGGTAAACGATGGCAAACTGGGGAACACAAGTTACGCATTCAATATCTACGCTTTCCAAGGTGCGTCTCGAAAACTGAGCAGCCTGTTCAAGGACGGACAGTCCAACACAATCGGGTTTTCAACCCACTATATGCGATGCGGAGTCGCGGGAGGGCTCGGTCGGGTCGGGCAATTCAAATGGCATCAAAGCCAAGGGGAGCCGAATACCGTTGTTCGACGGGCTACTTTTGCAGATTCCCATTACAGCGATGTCGTTCCAATCACCGATTATGTCAGTGGCCGAGTCTTCACGATTCCGTCTCGGCCTCATGCGACCTTTCAAGCCGCCCCTGCGCCAGCCGAGTGCGATCCGACGATCCTGCAGTCCCCATATCCGTCTGTGCTTGTCGTGGCCTTGATGGATGGAAGCGTACGAGACATATCGAAGAGAATCGAACCAACCATCTTTTGGGCGGCGGTCACCCCGGCTGGCGGGGAAACATTTGAATGGGAATAGGATCATGGCGGGTCGGCTTGTAGAATCCGAGGCGAATGTCTCTCGTTCCGTTTCACTCGTGCGACAATGGTTCGCCCACCGACTCCGGCCGCCTCTGGCGATCCGTGCTCCTGTTCGCCATCGCCCTGATCCCGGCCGGGGTCGCGGTGCAGTCGCGCGTCGATGAGGACACGTGGTGGCACCTTCGCGTGGGCGAGTCGATCGTCGAAGCGCGGGCCGTGCCGGAACACGATTCGTTCTCGCAACTCGGGCGTGCGGAACAGCGACCGTGGGTCGCCTATTCGTGGCTTTACGAAGTCGGGCTCTACGGGTCGTTTCGCGTTGGCGGCATCGAAGCGATGGGCTGGGTTCGATTGCTAGCGTCGTGTGGAACTGTCGCGACGCTCGGCTGGTTTTTGCATCGTCGCGTTGGTCCCTGGCGGGCACTCATTCTGTTCGCGCTCGCCGTCCCGGCGTTCCTGCCGCTCCTCACGGAACGCCCCTGGCACGCGACGATCGTCGGCACGCTGCTCACGTTGCACGCGATCGATCGAGTGCGAAGTGGCTCGAACGCCTGGTGGCTCGTGCCGGTGTTCGCCCTCTGGGCGAACTTGCACATTCAGTTCGTGCTTGGACTTGGGTTGCTCGGCCTGGCCATCGGTGCCGGCCTCGTCGAGCGCCGAAGTGTGCAAGGCATGTTAAAGCTTGCCATCGCCTGTGTTCTGGCAACCTTGCTGAATCCGTATCACGTGCGACTGTACGGCGTCGTCTGGGAATACGCCACGCAGACCGGGGCGTTGCGGCTGATCGACGAACTGAGCCCGCCCAACTTTCGCAACTGGTGGACCTGGCCACTTCTGCCCGTGACCGCCTGGGCGCTCGTCGACTTAATTCGTCGACGCTTCCCCGTGTGGGAAACGGCCCTGCTGGCGGTCGGCCTGATCTTCGCCATGCGTATGCAACGCGATCTGTGGTTCGGCGTGCTGTGCGGTGCGGCCGTGCTTCGCGGCGAAGGAGTTCCGAGCATTCGGCCCACGTTGTTGATCGTCGCCGCCTTCGCGTTGGTCCGAATCGTCTGGGCGACCGGCCTCGTCGCGCATCCGTCGATCGAAGTGAGCAATCGCGTTCGCTTCCCGGTCGAGGCCGTCGCGGCCATTCGCGAAGTGCAACCGCCGGGGCCGTTGTTCAATCACCTCGATTGGGGCGGGTACTTGATCTGGGAATTGCGCGACTACCCCGTGTGGATCGATGGCCGCACGAACCTGCACGGCGATGAACGATTGACGCGCGAACACTCGCTGTTGGCGGCCGAGCCCGGTTGGGACAACGAACCGGGCCTGCGCTCGGCCGGCGTGATCGTACTTCCCAAAAAACGGCGCGGCGTCGAGATTCCCCTCACTCGCGAGTTGCGGAATCGGCCGGATTGCTGGCGCGTTCTCCACGAGGATGAAATCGCGGTGGTATTCGTTCGGGAAACTCCAGACTGATCTCGCCTCGATTCGATTTCTCGCGGAATCGTCGCACCGTGACGCGCGAGAGGAAACACGACAGCCCAAACCACCCGGCCAGACCCACGAACCAGAACGGGAAAAAGGGCAGATCACCAACAAGCGTCAATTCGGGTTCCTCAAACTCGCGGATCGGCAGCCAGGCGAGGTTGAACGACGGCGAGAAACCGCACAGAATATCGAGCCCCAATTCGTAGAAGCGCTCGTCGCCCGGATCGCGACTGCCGATTGAAATCGGCATGATGCAACAAATGACGAAGACCAGGAAGTACCCGCCCCCGAGGAGCAAGCTCCAGGCGATGGCGGCCATCGTGGCGCGTAGAGTCGTCGAATGGGTGGCCGAGCAATACAGACCAATCCAGGCGAACCCGCTCGCGTAAACGGCGATGCTCGCGAAGGCGAACGGGACCACGACCGGATGCACGCCCCCGAAGACGAGCGCGAGCAACCACAGACCGAACAGCCAGGCCCACGCCCAACGCATGCCGAGGATGCATCCCCAAAACTTGCCCCAGACGATTCGCGAGGCCGGCAGTGGGGTCGTGAGCAAGACATCCATCGTCTGCTTGTCGCGCTCTCCGGAGATCGCCCCGGATCCACGGACCGCGATGGCCAGGAAGACCAGCGTGCCGACCATCGCATTGACGACGCGCAGATAGGCGTTCATCCCCGAGGCCAACTCGCGCCACCGGTCGGCCGACCACCAGAGACCACCGCGTCGAATCATCCAGTCCTCGAAGAGCGAACCCCAAACGATGATCGCGGCGGGGGCAACCGAGAGGGCCAACAACAGGAAGACAATCAGCTTGGCGAACCCGCCGAGCCGGAGCCCGGCATCGACGAACACTTCCTTCCAAACGACGGGCGCGTCGCCCAACTCGGGCCGCGATCGCGACGGCTTGGCCGGGGCCGTCGAACGCTCGTCGGGGCCTTTTTTCCGGGCGGCGAGCAATTGTCGAAGCAAGGAACGGCTCGGCCCACCGAACGCTTGCCGCAACGCGATCGCGCGCAACTTCAACCCGGCCCAGGCGAGCAACAAGCCGATCGCGACCGCGTGAAAGATCAGATAGTGCCCGAGCACGTCGTACAGCCCACCGCCGCGAATCACGTTGCGTTCGAGGACGTAGGGCACCATGAAAAACGGATTGCCGGCCACGAACGGATAGGTCAGATCGTCCCAGGCGATCGTGTAACCAAGGAACTCGATCGTATCCAAGCGTGCGAACGGCGACATGGCGAGCACATGAGCCATCACCGAGACCACGCTAAACGCGACGGCCGCGAGATACGTGAGGGCGATCGCGTCGCGGACTCGCTTCGACAGGACCGAGGCCGCGATGCTCAACGCGGCGAGCGTCAGGACCGTTGCGAACGTCGCCGCGAAGCCGGCGAGCACGAGTTGCGGATCGATGCCACCGAAGAACTGCAACAGCCCGAGGATCGGCAGGCCGGCCGCGAGAAACAAGAGCAAGCTGCCGACCCGCGAGGCGAGCTTGCCGAACAGAATCTCGCGGTCGCGGAGATCGGTGGCGAGCAGGAACTCGAGCGTACGGCGTTCCTTTTCTTCGGCAATCGCGCCGGCCACCGCCGCTGGCGTGACCACGCAAATCAGGATGAACTGCACGACCATGTAAACGGAGAAGAAGTACTCCGCCAGCCGGGCCATGTCTCGCGTTTGCACGTTGCCGTTCGACGACCGATCGGCGAACGACAGCCAGCTCAGGTAGATGAAGCCGAACAGGCCCGCGAGTAGAAGTGCATAGGCGGTCCGCGCGATGATGTAACGCGGCTTGCGGCCGACGCGCAGCGCGTCGTACGCCAGGACGGGGCCAAACAGTGAACCGATGAATCGTCGCAGCAGGAGCCCAAGCCCGACCAGCCAGAGCGTGGCCAGGATGAATTGCCCGACTCCGCCAAGCGAATCGCCGAGGTACCAGCCGAAGGCCCCGATGGCGATCCATCCGAGGATGGCCAGGCG
>JANLUE010000083.1:0-1434 GCA_031363325.1 Gemmataceae bacterium | reverse complement strand
CCCGGCGGATCTGGATGATCTGATCGAACTTCGCGCCGGCGGCTGCGTCCTGGATCGCCACGACGATTCGCCAGGGCACGGCCGCTTCGATTTCCATCGCCAAATTCTGATGGCCGAGCGCGGCCTTCTTGTCCTTCAACGTCTTTTCCAGGTCTTTCTCCGCGACGACTTCTTTCTCGACTCGAAGCACGGGCTTGTCGCCTTCCATCGTGGCCGTCACGCGGATCGATGTCTTCTTCAGTTCCTGGTCCGGGATCGACTTGGTCGGCGCCGGCTGGTCCGAATCGGGCGGGTTGAATTCCTTGCGGAGTTCCTCGTAGGTCGTCGTCAACATGAAGAAGATCAGCAACACCAGGGCCACGTCGATCAGGGGATTCATGTCGAGCTTCGTCTCGTCCGGGTGATGGACCGGAGGCGGCGGCTCGTAGTCGGCCATCGCCTGCGCGAAGACCGGGTGATGGTCGAGGGAGACCCAGTCGCGGTCGTCCGGGCCGAGGACTTCGTCGGACGGCTCCCAGAGCCCGTCGCGAACGCCTTCGAGGATGTCCGCGGCCGGCACACCTTCGAGCGCCTGCGGCGAACCCTGATAGCGAATGCTCCACAGAATCATGGTCGGCCCGCCCGTTCGTTGACTTCGTAGGCGTAATCGCGGATCTGGTTCTTGTCCCGGCGCCGTTGCAAACCGACGACCAAATCCTCGACGTACTTGAACTCGACCCCACCGTGGGCCGCGATTCGCACCTTGGGTGGATCGGTGACCTGACGCAGACGCGCGTCGAGTCGTTCGAAGACGGCCACGTCGCTCGTGAGGTTGTCGTCTTCCGCAGCCGGGGCCAGCGTGCCGAGGCCGATCGCGTAGATGCGTTGGTTGTCCCGGATGTCGATGTCGATCCGAATCACCCCGGGGTTCGTCTCGATCGTCACGCCATTGCCAGCATCCGGCACTTCGATCCGCGATAAAGAGGCCACGGTCGTGGTCATCATGAAAAAGATCAACAACACAAGGCTGATGTCAATCAGCGGGATCATGTCGACATCTTCGTCTTCATCGTCGCCGGACTTCTTCCAGTCGAACTCCATTTCGACGGGCCCCATCGCGGCGGCCGCGTCGAGGATCGGCTCGGGCTTGGGGAAGTACGGTTGAAACGCGTTGACCTGGCCCAGCGAATACCAGTCGGCCGTCCCCGATGGCTTGACGCGATCGTCGGCGACGGCCCGACCCTGCTGGACCCAGTCGCTCACGACGTGGAACGGCACTTCCTTGACGACGTTGTTCGCCTGGAGGAACCACACGTCGAAGAATCGCTTCGGCTGGTCGGACATGTTTGTTTCCAGGTTTGGGCTGTTGGATTGGTTCCCCCTCTCCGCTTCGGAGAGGGGGCTAGGGGGTGAGGTCTTGATTCGCGTTCGCCGAAACCTCACCCCCTAACCCCC
>JANLUE010000074.1:0-2867 GCA_031363325.1 Gemmataceae bacterium | reverse complement strand
GTTGCCCGCCGCGTCGTAGGTCGTGTATTTCCAACCGTTCCCTGGGTCGCGCGTGGCCGTCTGGCGGCCGGCCGCGTCGTACTGATAGAGCGTTGTTTGGTTCCCGCCAACCGTGCTCGCCGTCAATCGGCCAACCCAGTCATATTCCAGAATCTTCGTATTGCCCGAGGGGGCGGTGATTTGAATTGGGCTGTTGCGCGCATCGTACACGGTCGTGGTCGCGGCCCCGAACCCATCGCGCTCGACGGTGCGTCGGCCGGCCGCATCGTATTCGTACGCGGCGACTTGGCCGTAGGCGTTCCAGACGGCCGTCACGTTGTTCCGCGAATCGAAGAGCTGGAGCGTCGGTCGGCCGTCCGCATCGGTCGTGAGGGCCGGATTGCCGGCGGGGTCGCTGCCGAAGACTTGCGTGCCGACTCCGGAGTTGCTCGCGATCAGTCGATTCTGGCCGTCGTAGGCCAGCAGAGTCTGGAACCCGCCAGTCGTCACGACGGCGGTCACATTGCCGGACGCATCGTAGCTATTCTGTTCGTAAAGGCCGAGCGGGAAGTTCGTCATCGTCAAGCGGCCGGCGGCATCGTAGAGCATCGCCGTCTGCCGACCGAGCCGATCGATGTCGAGCGTGCGATTGCCGACTGCATCGTACTGGTGATAGCTCGGCACCAAATAACCGTCCGCTTCGAACGTCATCCGGCCGGCGGCATCGTAGCCGTATCCATGGAACGTACCGCGCGGGTCCACAGTACCGACGACGTTACTCTCGGCATCGTAGGACGTGAGCGAAATCGCCGGCCCCGGGGCCACGACCGACGTGAGTCGGTTCAATTCGTCGTAGTAATAAGTGGTTTGAGCACCATATTGGTTGGCGTCGAGAGCCAAGTTGCCGGCCGCGTCATACGCACGACTCCAAGCGGCGGTGACCGGCGTTCCGATGCCCGAAACCACTTCCAACTGGCCGACGAGCCGATTCATCGCGTCGTAACTCATCGTCACCCGCGCGGACGGGCTCTGCACCACGATCAGGTTGTCGAGCGCGTCAAAGGCGTAGTACGTCGACTGTGCGGCCGCGTCCGTCATCTGCGTCTGGCGACCGGCCGCGTCGTAGTAGAAATTCGAGGCGTTCCCATTCGGGTCGATCGTGCGGGTCACGTTGCCGGCCCGATCGTACAACGTCGTCGCGACACTCGAACCGCCAGACCAAACCTCCGTCTGTCGGCCCATCGCATCGTACTTGAAGAGCGAGCCGGTCCGATCGTCGCCCGCGTAGATTTGATTGCCCGCCGCATCGTAGCCGAAATACGCGTGCCGATTGGTCGCATCCTCGATCGACTTCACGCGACCGAGGCGGTCGAACGTCTGCGTGGTGGATTTCAGGTTGGCGTCGACGGTTCTCGTGGCCCGCCCCGCCGCATCGTAGAACGTCGCGATGGCCTCGAGGCCGAGCGGTGGCGAGACCAGGGTCTGCCGGCCCGCCTTGTCGTATCCGAATTGCGTCGGCTGGTTGCGACGATCCCATTCAACGGTCGGTCGCCCGACATTGTCGTACACGACCGTCGAGATTTGCAACTTGGCGTCGATCGTCTTGGTGCGATTGCCGACGGCGTCGTAGAAGAATTGCGTGACTTGCGCCGCGCCGCCCGAAGTGCCGGGCGAAGCGACCGTGGTGACGCGATTATTGCGGTCGTAGGCGGTCGTAACGGTCGCATTGAAAGGATCGGTGACGGTAACAGGTCGATTGCGCGCATCGTAAGTAGTTCGGGTCGACAGGGGCCGGGCGTCCTGGACTTCAGTAACGTTGCCGACATCGTCATATTTGGTGATCTGCCTCACGCCGACCGGATCGCTCGCCGACATCTGTCGGCCCGCGCGATCGTAGGCGTAACTCACGAAGGCCCCGGTCGGTGCCGGCAGTACGACCAGGGCAACTCGGCCGGCCACGTCATAGGCCGATTGTGTGACGCCTCCATCCGGGGCGAGGACGAGCGTCCGTTGGTTCGCCTCATCGTAGCTGTAGGTCGTCGTGAAACCGCGTTGGTCGCGCGTCGTCGAAACGTTGCCCGCCGCGTCATACGTCGTCTGTTCGAAATTGAAAAGTGGGTCGAGGACCTTGGTCGATCGATTGTTCCCGTCGTATTCGAACCGCGTCGTCTCTTTGAATTCGTTCCCGGTCCGGACGACGTTGCCAGCCTTGTCGAATGCGATAAATGACTTGCGACCGGTCGCATCTTCAACTTGAGTGCGTCGATTGCGTTCGTCGTAGGAATACGTCGTGACCCCGGCGAGAACCATTTCGTCCCGCACCACGGTCAAGTTCCCCGCCGCATCGTAGGCCATCGTCCTTTCTTTGCCGAGCGCATTGGTCGAGGCCGTGACGTTGCCGGCCAAGTCGTAGGCGAACGTGGTCGGCAGAGAGTATGCGTCGCGCACTTCGGTCAGGCGCATGGCCGGATCGTAGAAGTTTTGCGTCGTCGCTTCGACCGGAGTCCCGAGGGCAACAGTCTGGCCAGTCGGCAAAAGTCGGCCGTTGTACGGCGTCAGGGTCACTCGATTGAGAGCGTCCTTGGTCCAGGTCAGGTTGCCGACCGCATCGTAGGCGAACGTCGTCTTGTGATTCTCGCCGTCCCGTGTTTCAGTCAATCGATTCCGTGCATCGTAAATCGTCGTCACGAGTTCATGGGCCGCGTTCTCGACCATTCGCACATTGCCAACCGAATCGTAAGTCGTCGTCGTGATCCGGCTCAACGCGTCCTTGGCCGTCGCGAGTCGACGATTGGAGTCGTACGTGAACGTCGAAAAATGATGCAGCGGGTCTTCGATCTGCGTGACGAGACCGGCGCTGTACGAATACGTCGTGGTCTTGCCGACAC
>JANLUE010000070.1:0-3859 GCA_031363325.1 Gemmataceae bacterium | reverse complement strand
TGTCCATTCCTTCATCTTCTTTTCTACAGAGTCTACCTGAAAAGCCATATGATGAATGCCACCAATACCAACGCGCCAATCTGTAATAGCGCCCGAACGGCCCGCATGTACGCGGACGTGGCAGACGCGAACGCGCCATTGAACCACTTGAAAGTTGCCGCCAGGACTCGGTTAAGCCAAGTTCGACATGACCAGCCGACGATCAGGCCGATCAGGATGGCTGCCACGGGCGCGAGATATGGCTGCGCCCAGGCGATTGGGGCCGGGAATACGATATCGCGCAAGTAGTGCGAGAGATACAGGAAGCCGAGCGTGGCCCCGATGATCGGAATCGCGATGCGCGGCAACGGCTCGCGAGTCTCCTCCGATTTCGACTTCAACAGCAAAGCACAAAGGGCCGGGCTCAGCGTGAGCGAGTTGAACGCGGAGATCAAAGTTGAAATCGCGATGGTGACCGCGAACTGGCGAAAGAACTGCCCGATGATCCCCGAGATGAAAATGCAAGGAATGAACACGGCCGTTAACACGAGTCCGACTGCGATGACTGGGCCGGAGACTTCGTCCATCGCGCGGGCCGTCGCGTCGCGCGGGGCCATGCCGCCTTCGATGTGATGTTCGACTGCTTCGACAACGACAATCGCATCGTCCACGACGATACCCACGGCCAACACTAAACCGAAAAGTGTGAGGTTGTTCAGCGAGAAGCCAACGATCGCCATCGCGGCGAATGTACCAATGATCGCGACCGGAACGGCCGCCAGGGGGATCAATGCGCTTCGCCAGGTTTGCAAGAACACCAACATCACGACTGCAACCAATATGACCGCGTCGCGAAGCGTCTTGAACACTTCGTTGATCGATTCATCAATGAACGGCGTGGTGTCGTAGACGATGGAATAGTCCACCCCCGGTGGAAAGCGTTCCTTCAATTCGGCCATCCGGGCTCGCACTTTGCGGGCCGTCTCGATGGCGTTGGAACCCGGAAGCTGATAGATCGAGAGCGCCACCGATGGAGTGCCGTCGAGCGTACACGTCTGATCGTAGCTGATGGCCCCAAGCTCAATCTTCGCCACGTCGCGAAGCCGCACCAGTCGGCCGGCCTCTTCCTTGATGATCATTTCCGAGAATTGCTCGGGGTCGCTGAGTCGGCCGAGCGTGTTGATCGTGTACTGGAAGGCTTGGCCGTTCGGGGCGGGCGGCTGGCCGATCTGCCCGGCGGCCACCTGGGCATTCTGTTGCTCGACGGCGTGGACCACGTCGGACGCGGCCAAATTGCGGGCGGCCATCTTTTCCGGATCGAGCCACAGCCGCATGCTGTAGTCGCGCTGACCGAGGAACGTGATGTCACCCACTCCATCGACGCGGGCGAGTTCGTCGCGCAGTTGAATTGTGGCGTAGTTACTCAAGTACAGGCTCGGTCGTTTCGGGGCGGCCTCGTCTGGCGAGAACAAATTGACAATCATCAACACGCTGGGCGACTTCTTCTTGACCGTGACGCCGCGCCGCTTGACGAGATCGGGCAAGACGGGTTGGGCGAGCGCCACGCGATTTTGAACGAGTACCTGGGCGATATTCAGATTGGTGCCCGGCTTGAACGTAACTGTTAGCGTATACGAACCATCATTCGCGCACGTCGAGGACATGTAAAGCATGTCCTCGACGCCGTTCACTTGCTGTTCAATCGGCGCGGCCACCGTATCGGAAACGACGCGTGCATTGGCCCCCGGGTAGATCGCCGAGACTTCGACCGTCGGTGGCGTGATCTCGGGGTATTGCGCGACCGGCAAATTGAAGACCGCGACCCCGCCGGCCAGCGTGACCAGTATCGACAGCACACTGGCGAAGATCGGTCGATCGATGAAGAAGCGGGTGAACATGAATTTGGCCGCGGGCGGGGGATTGTCAGTAGGATTCGGGGAGCGTCCCGGCCCGGCGTCGCTCGTACGCGGACTCGGCAATGCCCTCGGGGCGTGTGTTACCACCCGGCGGACGGAGGAGGGATAGATTGGGCAGGTCGTCGGGGTAGCCGAGAAACTGCATCAGCAATTCAGGGTCTCTTTCGCTCGCCATGCGAATGACGGCCAACCAGACCCTTCGAAATCGCATTGAACACGTCCGATTGAGTGCCAAAGTGTCGATCATTTCTATCGCATCGAATGTAAGTCCTTTCAGAAACCCCGACTCCAGCAATAGAACTGATTCACTATTTAATGCAAATAGCGGATCTGCAATGGCCCGATCATTCTTGGATCCGTTGCAGCGAGAACAGGCATAAACCAAATTGGTGTAAACCAAGGCCAATTGTGGATTGCGAGCTTCGGGCTCGGCGTGATCAACTTGAAGCGCGTCATGCGACCAAGATTTACGCGTCAAGCAGTATACGCAGCGAAATGCGAATTCATCCCGGAGCCAGGGTCGAAATGCAAGCGAGTCGGCATACCCAAATGGACCATGGCGACGTGCCCGTCGCACTGTAGGGTAGGCAAAAGCCTGTCGGCAGACTTCATTCATGCACCGGCTCACTGCTGGATTTGGGAGGCATGGCCAGCAATCGCTCGTGAAGCTCCATCACATAGTCGAACGGCAGTGGTGCGATTCGATCCAAGTGCTCTTCAAGCTGATTCTCGAGAACTTCCAATTCCAGTGACTCGACAACGGAAAGTGTTTCGTACAGTCTCTTCTTGATCAGATCGTGTCGTCGCTCACCTTTGGCGTTCGTCCAGCTTGGTGCGGCTTCCTTGGGCCAAACACTGAAGTAGATTTTTCGACCATTCGCCTCCACCAATCCTGCATCGCCCGACTCGCCGAGACGCTTCAGAAAATCCTGGACCTGTGGCGATTCGCGCTCGGCGAGATAGACGTTCGACATTTCTCCGCTCCGTACGGAATGTTACCAAGTTATCAACCGATGCAGTCGGCGCACTCAAGTTACTCGAATGAAATCCTCGTCTCCGCCAATCCCATTTTACGGCGACCGGTCTCCTTGCCCTGATGCCGTAGTTCCAGGATCGCCTGCGCGATTCGCGCTTCATCCTCGGGGTCGTTGGTCGCGCACATTTCCTCGAGTTCGGCAAAGTCCCGCGCGATTTCGTCAGGAGTCGCATCGTCGTCCGGTTCCGCATCGATCCAGACTTCCTTTCCGTCTTTCCATTCGATCGGCAAAGGTTCGAGTGGACGAATCAAACCCTGACTGATGATTGCCTTGACCATTGTGTTGCTCCGCATTCGGTTACATCGATTCGGTCATCGTCTCGTTTGGGCCAATGGGATTCTACTGTCGAGTCCCTCCTTCACAACCGCAACGCTCCGCGAACGACGGACCAGACTCGGGCACCGGCCCAGGCCCAGATGGCGGCGCGACGGGGTCGGTTCACGATGGGCCTCGACGGGACGCGTCCCTTCGTCAGCCAATCGACCACCACGAAGAACACCGGGGTCAGGAAAATTCCGAACGCCGTCACGCCGATCATGCCGCTAAAGACGGCCGTTCCGAGGGCCTTGCGCATTTCGGCCCCCGCGCCGGTCGCGAACAACAGCGGGGCTACACCGAGGATGAACGAAAACGACGTCATGATGATCGGCCGAAACCGGAGTCGACACGCGTCGAGAATCGCCTCCCGGCGACTCGCGCCCGCGTCGCGTTTGTACTTGGCGAACTCGACCATCAGAATCGCGTTCTTGCACGCGAGGCCAATCAACACCACGAACCCAATCTGCGTGAACAGGTTCACGTCCTGACCTTGATTCGCGATGCCGTGTCTCAGGTCGGTCCAGGTTTGGCCAGCAAGCCACAGGCCGGCCACCGAGCTCACGACGCACATCGGTACAACCAGAATCACGGCAAGCGGTAGCGTCCAAC
>JANLUE010000041.1:0-3357 GCA_031363325.1 Gemmataceae bacterium | reverse complement strand
GCGCTGTAACAGTTACGCCAACACGCCCTTCACAACTTTCCCATAGACATCTGTCAATCGGAAATCGCGGCCCGCGAAACGGTACGTCAACTTCTCGTGGTCGAAGCCCATCAGGTGCAGGATCGTCGCGTGCAAATCGTGCACGTGGACCGTGTTCTCGACGGACTTATAGCCGAATTCGTCGGTCGCGCCGTAAGTCATGCCACCTTTGATTCCACCGCCGGCCAGGACCACGCTGAAGCCCCAGTGATTGTGATCTCGACCCATCGCCGGTTTGCCATTCGATAGCTCGACGGCCGGCGTTCGGCCGAACTCGCCGCCAATGATCACGAGCGTGTCCTTCAAAAGATCGCGTTGTTTCAGGTCGGTCAGTAGGGCGGCAATCGGGCGGTCGATTTCCGTCGCCAGATTGCGATGGTTCTTGTCGATCTGTTCGTGGCTATCCCAGGGTTGCACATCGCCGTGATAACATTGGACGATGCGCACGCCGCGCTCGACGAGTCGGCGGGCCATCAGCAACTGTCGGCCGTGGACCGTGTCGCCGTACAGGTCGCGGAGTTTCTGTGGCTCGCGGGTCACATCGAAGGCGTCGGTCGCCTCGGACTGCATGCGATACGCCAACTCGAACGACTGGATGCGTGCCTCGATGGCCGCGTCTTCGGCGCGTGGCTCGCGGTGCTTCTTGTTCAACTCGGCGAGCAAGTCGAGTTGGCGACGCTGATCGACTTTTGTGACTTTGGTATTGGTGATGTGCTCCAGAAGCTCGGTCACCTTCGTCTTGCGGGTATCGAGGTGCGTGCCTTGATAGACCCCCGGTAGGAACGATGATCGCCAGTTCGAGACATCGGCCACGGGCAGCCCGGGGCAAAGGACCACGAAGCCGGGCAGGTTCTGATTGACGGTGCCGAGCCCATAGGTGAGCCAGGCCCCGAGGCTCGGTCGGCTCAGGCGTTCGTCGCCCGTGTTCATGAGCCGCATCGATTGTTCGTGATTCGGCGTGTTCGCGTACATCGAGCGAACGACACAAAGATCGTCGGCGTGGGCGGCCATCTTCGCGAAGATCTCGCTAATCTCGATGCCGCTTTGGCCGTGCTTCGCAAACTTGAACGGCGACGGCAGTGCGGCGCCGGTGGGTCGTTCCGTCGTGAGATTGCCGGCCGGCAGTTTCTTGCCTTCGTATTTCTTGAGCGCGGGCTTCGGGTCGAACGTGTCGATTTGCGACGGGCCGCCGTTCAGATAAACGTGAATGATCCGCTTGGCCTTCGGCGCGAAGTGCGGCGGCCGCGGTTCGAGCGGATTCACCGGCCCCGCGAACGCCTCGTCGGCGAACACCCCCGCGAGCCCGAGCATGCCGAGCCCGGTACCCGCCTGGGCCAGCCAATCGCGGCGAGTGAATTGCGGCATGTGCGGCTCCGAAAGACTTGGCTGAGGCGGCGGAATCGGTGAGGAGCATGATACGCAACCACCGATATTCTCGCACTCGCTAACTCAAGACCCAATGCCGATTCGCCTCGCGCGCCGCACGCGTCACGTCTTGCCGCTGCCACCCAGCAAGTACCCCAGCACGGCGTGGGCCGATTCGTCGAGCGGTTCCAGGCGCGTGATGAACAACGACTCGCTTACGACGAGCCGGCCGAAGTCTTCGAAGAAACGCCGGGGGTTGCGCGCTCGCACGACCAGCGAACCGTTCGTCGACTCGACATCGAGGCCGACGACTTCGGCTCGCCCGACGAGCAACGCTGCGAGTCGGCGCGAGTCGGCGGAGTCGATGCGAACCGAGAGCGGCTGGTCGTCGAGCATGTCGCGGATCTGGGTCACCGTGCCGACGGCCGCGATTCGGCCACGGGTCAGGATCACCACGTGGTCGGTGAGCTTTTCGAGTTCCTCGAGTTCGTGGCTGCTCACGAGCAGGCACTTTCCCTCGCTGGCGAGGCCGCGGAACAGGTCCAACATTTCCTGTCGGCCGATCGGGTCGATTCCCGAGAGGGGTTCATCGAGTACGAGCAAGACGGGGTCGTTCAACAGGGCCTGCGCGAGCTTGATTCGTTGCCGCATCCCCTTCGAGTAGCCGCGCAGTTTGCGGTCGGCCCGATCGCTCATGCCGACGCGTTCGAGCAAGGCATCGGTCCGCGCGCGTGCCTCGGCGACTTTGAAGCCGCACAGCCGAGCCATCGCGAGGACGAACTCCCGGCCCGTCATGTCTTCGTAAAACGCGTCGTTATCGGGACAGTAGCCAACGAGTCGCTTCGCCCGCCAGTCCCAAGCGTCGAGCCCGCGTACCGTCACCCGCCCAAGGCTCGGCCGAAGTTGCCCGGTCGCCAGTCGTAACAGCGTACTCTTGCCCGCCCCATTCGAGCCGACGAGCCCCGTGATGCCGCCCCGGAGTTCGAGCGTCACCTGATTCAGCCCAATGACTGGGCCGTACCACTTCGATACTTGTTCAAACAGAAGGACTTCTTGGCTTTCACTCCGCATTCCACACTCCACATTCCGCACTTGCTAATTGATGACTTCAACCGCTTGAACACGACGACGCAGGTAAATCCAGCAACCGGCCCACACGAACAGCATGGCGGCCGTCGCCTGCCAATATTCCGGCTGAATCTGTCGGTCGGGTCGCAACTTGTCGTGGTCCGTGCCGAAGCACCACTGGCCGAACAGGTACATGTCGTTCCAGATGTCGATGAGCCGCCAGGCGGGCGACATGCTTTGGCCATCGACCAGCCAGCGTTGCACGAAGCGAGCGAGGACGAACGTGGTCATCCAGACCATGACCAGGGGTACCGTTCGCCGGAGCCAGGTGGCCGACACGAGGAGCAAGAGCGTCAAGGTGATCGTGAGGGCTGCCCCATAGGCCAGGATGCCGAACAACAGTCGGGCCGAATCGATGTAGTACTGCCACGTATCAATGAATCCGTATTCGATGAACAGCCCGAGGCCGGGCACCGTGGTCATGGCATTCACGACGATTGCAATCGCCAGGGCCTTGCCGGCCAGGTAGTGCCGCCGACTGATCGGCTTGGCCAGGTAGAACGGTAGGCTATTGTGCAGGAAATCGTTGCCGATCACGATCGAGCCGGCGAACGCCAGGGCGACGATCACGATGTACCCTTCGGTCCACATGAAGTCGCCGTACGTGTCGGCCGTCCCGTCCATGTGCAACGCTTCCTTCAGCATTTGCACGAAGAAGTCCGGCCGAATCCGCATGCTGACGAGCCCGCCCGTGCGAACCATCGCTTCGTTGACGCGATTCTCGAGGAACACCGAGAGGTACTGGCCGAAGAAATAGAGCAAAAAGATGAGCACGCTGACGCCGTACAAGACCCAAAACAACTTACGGCGCGCGAGCAACTGCAG
>JANLUE010001513.1:0-1662 GCA_031363325.1 Gemmataceae bacterium | reverse complement strand
CAATCGGAGTTCGAGACGGTCACGGATTCGACCAACCAGTGCGAGTCGGCTAAGGAACTTCAGGAGTGTTTGTACGATGTGGCAACCGGAAGAGTCGAGGAGTTTCGCCCATGTGGCATCGCCGACCATCGGAGTCGAGTGGCAACTGATCCTGAGGCCCTAAAACAACAGTATTGCCCAACTCTCAACACTCAAAGTTCGTGCATGTCCTTTTCGATGCTACTTCGCACCTTCGCCTTGATCGGCCTGTTCGTCGGTAACGCTTCCGCCTTCGCCGAAGAACAGTACGGCGTGCCCCGCGAGGCCATCAAGGTCGACAAGCACTCCGGCTTCCTGCTCCGACCGACGAAGCCGGCGGCCGATGGCGCTCGACCCTGGGTCTGGTATGCTCCGACGTTCATCGGCTCCAATCCGAATCAATCGAATGAGTGGCTGTTCCGACGCTTGCTCGATCGGGGGTTCGCGATCGCCGGCGTCGAGGTTGGCGAATCCAACGGCAGCCCGGCTGGCCGGGCGACCTTCTCCGCGTTCTACGATCGAATGATCGACGCCAAACTCGATCCGAAGCCGTACTTGTTCGCCCAGAGTCGCGGCGGGCTCATGCTGTACAACTGGGCCGCCGAAAACGCCACCAAGGTTCGGGGCATCGTCGGCATCTACCCGGTGTGCGACCTGCGGAGCTTCCCCGGCCTCGACCAGGCCGCCCCGGCCTACGGTCTGACGGCCAAGGAACTCGAAGCGAAATTGAAAGATCACAACCCGGTCGAGCGACTGGAGGCACTGGCCAAAGCCAAGGTGCCCATCCTGCACTTGCACGGCGACATGGACACGGTCGTTCCACTCGGCCCGAACAGCCAGGCCCTGGCCGACCGGTACAAGGTTCTCGGAGGGCCGATCGAGCTGATTGTGATCAAGGGCAAAGGCCACGCGGAGATCGCCGAGTTCTTCGAATCGGAGCGCGTGCTCAAGTTCATCGATGCTGGCAAATGACATCAGCCAACGCAAGCATTTGAGCAGAAGGTCCCGTTCGATGCACGTCGCCTGCGAGGAAGGTTCGCCATGAAGCTCATCGACCTGTCGCAGCCCGTCTACGACGGCAGCCCGAACTGCCCGGCCCATCCGCCGGTGCGTTCGCAAATTCTGAAAGACCACCCGGCCGACGGCTGGCGGGTCGAGGTGCTGACGCTCTCGAATCACACGGGCTCGCACGTCGATGCGCCGTTGCACAAGGTGGCGGGCGGGCCGAGCCTCGACGAGATGCCGCTCGAACATTTCATGGGCCCGGCCCGGATCGCGGACTTTCGCGGCATTGTGGCCGACACGCGGATCACGGCCGCGATGCTCGCCAGCAAACTCCCCGATCAGTTGGCCGGCGAGATCGTGCTCCTCTGCACCGGCTGGGGCGATAAACGAGCCAAGTCCGACGAATGGCTGAACCACTCGCCGGTGCTGGCCCCCGATGGGGCAAGGTGGCTCGTCGAACGCAAAGTTCGCGGCGTGGGCATCGACCATTATTCGATCGCGGGCATGGGCGAACTGAACCCGATCACACACACGGTGTTGCTCGAAGCCGGCGTGTGGATCGTGGAGGAACTTCGCTTTCCGCCCGAAGCGTTCGCCGTCCCGCAGCCGTGTCACTTCATGGCGTTGCCGATCAATCTG
>JANLUE010000777.1:0-15060 GCA_031363325.1 Gemmataceae bacterium | reverse complement strand
ATCGCGTCGAAGCGCTTGGCCAACGAACGGCGGTCGTCAAGTTGATGAATCGACAGGCCCGGCGTGAGTCCCAGGTTCGGCACGGTGAATTGCGGGGCGGCCGCGTCGTTCACGGTCTCGAACGGGTTGTGCTGCATCCCGAGCAGGTGCCCGCCGAAGTAGCCCGGTCGCAGGCCGATGCTCATCCCGTAGGGAATCGCGACGTAGCCCGGCAGTCCCGGTTGCCGCGAGCCAACCTCGCGATTGACGATCGCGCCGATGCCGGGGAACTTCGTTTCGTTGTTCGCCCCACTAACGCCCATGTCCTTCGTGGTGAGCATCCGATGCCCACCCGCGAAATGGTCGCCGGTATCGTGGTGCAGCGAGCGAACGATCGAAAATTTATCGGTGACCTTGGCTTGCTTGGGATAGAGCTCGGTGACATCGAAACCGGGCACTTTCGACTTGATCGGCTTCCAGAGCCCCCGGTACTCCTTCGGAGCGTCGGGCTTCATGTCGTACATGTCCATGTGGCCGGGGCCGCCATCGAGCCAGATCAGAATCACCTTGGTGTTCTTCTTGGACCCGAGGGACGTGGCGGACTCCGCCCTGGCTCGCAGCACGCTGGGCAACCCCAACGAGGCCATGCCGGCCACGCCGAGTTGCAGGAACGAACGGCGGTTGTGGCCATCGCAGTAGCCGGGCGTTCGGCCGAGATCGACGCGGAACATGTTGACACTCCCGAAGGGGAGAACTGGGGTGGGGACCAACTCGAGCGAGTGGGCGAGTGGGCTATTTTTGGGCTCCGGCAGATGGTTGAAGGATAACACGAACGAAGGCTTAAGACAAGAACGTAATCGTCAAAATTGGTCCAACGGGCCTGGCACGCCCGTCGTTCGATGGCGATACTTTGAGGGGAGGAGAACCCCATGACCGCCGACCAAGTCATCGCGCACCTTCAACTCGAACCGCACCCGGTCGAAGGGGGCTATTTTCGCGAGACCTACCGGAGTTCCGGCTCGCTGAGCGCCTACGGCGGCGATCGTTCCATCGGGACGGCGATCTACTATTTGCTCACCCCGAAGACTGTATCGGCCTTGCACCGGTTGCCAGGCGACGAGGTGTTCCATTTCTATCTCGGCGACCCGGTTCGGATGTTGCAACTGAGTGAGAGCGATTCGAGGACGTTCGTACTCGGTACTGATCTTCGTACGGGACACGTACCACAACTGGTCGTTCCGGCCGGCACGTGGCAGGGCAGCATCCTGATCGAAGGCGGGGCCTGGGCCCTGCTCGGCGCGACGATGGCTCCGGGGTTCGACTATCTGGACTACGAACCCGGCGACCGCGAAACGTTGACGGCGCAATACCCGGGCGACGCCGACTTCATTCGCAGATTGTTGCCGTGACCTTGTCACACAATTGTTTCAGGTCGGTATGGACAGTACGCAACGAATTCACCACGGGATTTCGCCGAAGGCCCGCTTGCTCGCCAAATTGAATCTCGCCGTCGGCGAGTTGAACGTCGTTCCGTCCTCCGCGCGGGCCGACGACGCGGCCAACCTGCTCGCTCGATTGGCCGAATTCGCCGTGGAAGGGTTGTTGATGTTTCGCGCGGCTCGACTGGACATCCGGTTTTACCGAAGCGAGGAGTTGCCGTAGAATTCCCGGAGTCGACGCTTTTCAACTGATCGAAGGATCGCTTTCGAATGCTTTACGCGATGGTCATGGCCGGGGGCGGAGGGACGCGGTTTTGGCCGCGGAGCCGGGCGTCTCGGCCCAAACAGTTCTTGACGTTCACCGGCCAACGGACGCTCCTCCAGGGCACGCTCGATCGCATCGAGGCGCAGGTGCCCGCCGAGCGCACCTGGGTTGTCACGTCGGCCGCGCACCGCGACGAGGCGCTTCAGCAACTCCCGGACGTGCCGGCCACGCAGATCGTCGGCGAACCGACTGGTCGCGACACGGCGCCGTGCATCGGGCTCGGGGCGGCGCTGATCGCGCGGGCCGATCCGGATGCGACGATCATCGTCATGCCGGCCGACCATGCGATTGAACCCGACCAGGAATTTCGTCGAGCGGTGCATGCGGCCGGACAACTCGCCGACGAGTTTCCGGACGCGCTGATCACATTTGGTATTCCACCGACCTACCCGGCCACCGGGTACGGCTACATTCATCGGGGCGAACACGTCGCCCAGCGCCAGGGGGTGAACGCGTTCACGGTTCGCCAGTTCCGCGAAAAGCCGAGCGAATACGTGGCGGCCCAGTATCTGGCCGGCGGCGAATACTTTTGGAACAGCGGCATCTTCGTCTGGAAAGCGGCGACGATCCTCGGCGAACTCGCTCGCCTGAAGCCCGAGATGCACGCCCAGGTTCAACGGATCGCGGCCGCCTGGGACACGCCCGATCGCGACGCCATCTTCCGGACCGAGTACTCGACTGCCGAGAAGATCAGTATCGACTTCGCGGTCATGGAGAAGGCGAACCGCGTTCTGGTCGTGCAGGCACCGTACCATTGGGACGATGTCGGGAGTTGGCTCGCGCTCGAACGCCGCAACCCCCAGGATGCGAACGGCAATACGGTTCAAGCTTTGCACATTGGCATCAACACATCGGCATGCGTGATTGCGGCGGACCCCGGTCGGCTGATCGCGACGATCGGCGTCTCGAACTTGCTCGTCATTCAGGACGGCGACGCCACGTTGATCGCCGACCGTCGGGACGAGGCAACGGTGAAGGAAGTCGTCGAACGGCTGAAGCGCACGCCGGGCCTGGAGAAGTACCTGTGACCGAGCCCCGACCGCGAACCCGGTTGCTCGGCATCGACTTCGGGACCGTCCGGGTCGGTCTGGCGATTTGCGACACGGACCGAATCATCGCCTCGCCGCTCGAAATCCGCGAGCGCCAGGGGGACACGGCCGACGCAGCCTATTTTCGCGCCGTCGTCGAACGCGAACAGATCGGCGGCCTCGTCGTCGGGTTGCCCATTCACAACGACGGCCGCGAAGGCGTGAAAGCGAAAGAGGCCCGCGCCTACGGCGATTGGCTTCAGGCGACGACGGGCCTGCCGGTCGTCTATGCGGACGAACGCTTCTCGACGGCCTTCGCCGACGCCGCCCTGTGGTCGGCCGGCCTGACGCACAAGAAACGCAAACAACGCCGCGACGCCGTCGCCGCCCAAGTCATGTTGCAAGGGTACATCGAAGGAGGTAGTTTGGAGTAGAATCAAGTTTTGGTTTCGAGGGGTTCAGATGGTTGCCGATCCAATACGCGCGGAGACCACGGTGCCGCCGGATCTCGAGGTTCGCGTCCAGCGCTTGATCGCGGAATGGAGGACCGAGCGCGGCTATTCGGCGTCGATCAACAAATGGGTCCAACTGCCGGCCTATCGGCAAATTGTCGAACTGGGAACGGACGACCCGTCGGAGATCATTCCTCTACTTTTGCGAGAGCTCGAACAGACTCCGGACCACTGGTTTTGGGCCTTGAAGGATTTGACGGGCATCAATCCGGTTCAGGCCGACAGCCGGGGCAACGTGCTGAAAATGGCGGCAGACTGGCTCTGTTGGGGTCGAAACCAGGGCTTTCGGTGGTAACGGATGTCCGCCCGAATCTCGGTCGATTTTCCGAACCTCGCCAAACACGTCTGGGCTCAATGCAGCCCGGTCGACCCCACCTACAATTGCATCGCTTTCGCCGCCGGTCGAAGCGATGTTTACTGGTGGCCAGACAACTCTCCCGACGAACCGAGCGACTATTGGCCGACCGGTCTGCCACGCGATGAGACGATCGACGCGTTGCGCCGCTTGATTGAATCGTTTGGGTACGCGGCGTGTGCCGACGGCTCGCTTGAGCCGGGAATTGAGAAAGTCGCGCCCTATGCGATTGGCGAAGTGCCGACGCACGCCGCCCGTCAACTCGAAAATGGCAATTGGATTAGCAAGCTTGGGCCGCGTGAGGACATTCGGAACGACGAAGTCGAAGCACTCGATGGGCCGGCGTACGGACACGTCGTTCGCTATTTGCGATGGCCGCGCACGACGTCAACTGAATTCAATCGGTCGTAACGACGAACCGACTGGAAGCGAAGGAACGGGGCCATTGAACTGATATCACTCAGGACACGCTCTGCGTGTGGAGGTGGCCATCGCCAACTCGGTGCGGAGCCGGCGTATTGACGACTGGAAGTCGGGCCGAATCGGCAGCCAGGTAGGCCCGAAATTCGGGGAGTTCGAAGTAAGCTCGCAGCAGCTTGTCGAAAGCGCGTTGTTGAATCTGAGCCCCGGTCTCCCATCGCGAAAGCGTGGCTTCCGCGATGCCCAGGTCGTTGGCCATTCGCTCCTGAGTCAGTCCCAATTGTCGTCGACCATTGCGAAGTTCTTGGGGGCTCAACAGGCCAGCCGCTAGACGCAATGCGTCGCTCAATTGATCATCGGACTTGGCCGGTATGATCCGATTGCCACACGCTTCACACAAAAGCAATTCAAGGTTTGGAATCACGATGGGATAAGTGCGACCGTCGTGATCTCGACTGGTCGAGTAAGCCTGCGAGACTTCAACCAGTCTTTGCTGCCTGCACTTCGGGCACTTTCGCTCAGCCATGGCAAGCCTCCTTCGTCAACGTCAGTCCTTTCTGCCGCTGAATCAACGCCACCGGTCGTCGCCTACGGCACGTCATTCGAGCCGCCCGTGGAAGCTCCGATCCCGAGCAACCCGATCGACTCGTCTTCGTTGACGCCGGTTTGGCGTTCCGGCTCGCCAACGTATCGAACTCGACCGTGACGAAACTCGATGAAGTACGATCGATTGGCATAACTCCAAATCGTGCGGCCAAATGACCCTTCGCGAATGGACTGTGGTCGACCAAACACGCGAACCGCGTCCGCCTCGGATCGTTCGCGGAGTTCGCGGTCCAAACGTCGAAGGTCCAGGCGTGGCGTGCTCGAATCGAGCTTCGGGGCATTCAGAGTCGGCCGAATCGCGGCCGACGCGTCGCGTCGATCGGAGGCGCTCGAGTCAAGTGGATTGAGAATCGCAATCGCGAATGAAACCAGATAGATTCGATTGAGCATCGATTCGCTCCGAGACGCCGGGTTTGGAATGGTGCGAACGTACCCGGTCGGTTGAATCCGCTCAAGGGCTATTTGTCGTCGCACGCCGCAGCCGCGCGGGCCCACATCGTGGCGAGGTCGGGCTTGCCGATCTTGGTGCACAACTCCGAGAGTCGACGTCGCACGGCCGCGTCGCGGGGCTTGCCCATCGCTTCGTGCGTGCGGTCGTAGAGTTCCTTCAGATCCTTTTCTTGCTCGGCCAGGATCTTGAGTTGGGCCGACGCTTCGTCGGTACGGCGGAGCGATTGATACGCTCGGCGAAGGGCGTCGCGGGCCCGCGTGTCGTAGTTGTCTTTCGCCAACGCCTTTTCGAGGAGTGGCAAGGCGTCACTGGCTCGCCGCGCGTCCATCAAAGCGATGCCCGTTTCGCCTTGCAAACCCGGATCGTCGGGTAGCTGGCGAAGGAACGCGAGTCCATACTTGATCGCGTCGTCGAGCTTGCCGACGGAGCGCAGGCAATCGACCTTGAGGCGGGCGAGGCCGCGCGTCAACTGATCGGGGCCGGCCGCGTCAAGTTCCCGCAGCGCCTCCTCGTAGCGCTTCTGGCCGTGCAGCGCCGTCGCCAACTCCGTTCGCACCACTTCGGACAAGTCGCCGGGAAGGTTTCGAGCCAACGCATTGCGGAAGTGCGTCTCGGCGTCCACGTACCGGTGCAAGTCGCGATACATGACGCCTAGGTTCCAGTGCGGTCGGCCGTCCTCGGGGGCGAGCCGAGCGACTTCGAGCAACATCCCCTCCGCTTCGCCCCAACTGCCGAGATCGTAAGTCACAATCGCCATGCAGCGGTACGATTCCAGGTCGTCCGTGCGATTCGACAATACGATCCGCAGGAGCTTGTCGGCTTCGCGCAGGTTGTGCCACGCGACCAGACAACGTGCCTGCGTCCGCATGGCGTCGATCTGAAGTTCCCCCTCCTCGCCGATGCGGTTGAGCACGTCGAACGCCGAATCGAGCCGGTTCTGATCGAATAGCGATTCGCCTCGTAGGACGCGGGCATGATTGCGATGCCCGGCGACGATCAGTCGATCGGCGATTTCGTCGGCCGCGTCCCAATTCTTGGCCGCGATCGCCTCGCGGCCCTTGCGCATGAGGCGATCCGGGTCCTGAGTGCGCTGGTAGACCTTCCAGCCGGCGGCCGAACAGCCAACCAGGATCAGGGAGACGATCGCGAGTCGGAGAAGTATGCGTTTCACGTTCTTCAGTGTAGACGATCCGCGGTGACGATAACAGGCCCGACTTGCCTTCACCCGTTGCGCCGCGTTTCATATTCGTGTCCGCCCGACCGAGGAGTGACATGGCCGACCCCGTTCGTCGGGAGATTGTGGCGCGGGCCGATGCGGTCGTCGTCAAGGTCGGGACGAACGTCCTGGCCGACTCGACCGGGGCCCTGGATCGGGCACGCATGCAATCGCTGGCCGATCAACTCAACCGAGTTCGGGCCGGCGGTCGACGCGTGGCCCTCGTCAGTTCCGGGGCGATCGGCGCGGGCGTCGGGCGCTTGAACCTCGGCCGACGGCCAACCGATTTGCCGCACCTTCAGGCGTGCGCCGCGGTCGGTCAATGCGCCTTAATGCAGGTTTACCAGGAATGTTTGACGCCGCACGGCGTGTCGGCCGCGCAGATTCTGCTCACGGCCGGCGACTTCGACAACCGGGCCAGATACCTCAACGCCCGGCACACCATCCTGACGCTCTTCGAGTACGGCTGCCTGCCGATCATCAACGAAAACGATACCGTGGCCGTCGCCGAGATCAAATTCGGCGACAACGATCATCTGGCCGCGATGGTCGCCAATCTGTTGCAGGCCCCGTTGCTTGTCCTGTTGACGAACGTCGACGGCTTGTTCACCGGCGACCCGCGTGTTGACGAAACGGCGCAACTCGTGGCAACGGTCCCGCGAATCGACCGGAGCGTGACCGACCTGGCGGCCAGCACAACGAGCGAACTCGGCACGGGCGGCATGCGCAGCAAGCTTCGGGCGGCCCGATTGGCCACGACCGCTGGCGGGTCGGTCGTCATGGCGAACGGCGCGACGCCGGGGATTCTCGACGCGATCCTGGCTGGCGAGCCGGTTGGCACATTGTTCTTGGCGCACGGCGAAGGACTGTCCGCCCGGCGGCGCTGGCTCGGCCTCACCGCTCGGCCCAAGGGGTCAATTCGCCTGGACGAGGGGGCGCGCCGGGCCGTCGAGCGCGACGGTCGAAGCTTGCTCCCGGTCGGGGTCACCGAAGTCGTCGGCCCGTTTGGCAAAGGGGACGTGATCTCGATCTGCGATTCAACGGGCATCGAGTTCGCCCGTGGCCTGACGAACTATTCCAGCGCCGACGCCGACCGCATTCGCGGGCTGGCGACCGAGCAGATCCTGCGCGCCGTCGGCAAGGTTCCCTACGTCGAGATGGTCCATCGCGACAACCTGGCGGTCGTTGGGTGACGGAACACGGAAGTGAAGTCTGCGGAAGGAACCTTTTCAATGATGTAAACATTCGCAGTCTTTCAATTGCATGCCGAAAAGTTCCGTGCTGTTTTGATTGTTCAGAAGTGAACCGACGCGAGCGCACGCCGATCAAATACTTCCGCACACCCGCCGCCTTGGCTGCCTGGTTCGAGAAGAACCACGAGACGGCCACCGAATTGTGGGTCGGGTTCCACAAGGTCGGCACCGGCAAGCCGAGCATCACGTGGCCGCAATCGGTCGACGAGGCCTTGTGCGTCGGTTGGATCGATGGCGTTCGCAAGAGCGTGGACGAACATAGCTACAAGATTCGCTTCACGCCACGGAAGGCGAAGAGCGTCTGGAGTTCGGTGAACATCAAGCGGGTGGCGGCGCTCACCGAACTCGGTCGGATGCGCCCGGCCGGCCTGGCCGCGTTCGCGGCGCGACTCGAGAATCGATCGGGCATCTACGCGTACGAGCAGCGGCGGGCCGAGTTCGACGAACCGTACGCCGGCGTGTTTCGCAAGAACGAAACTGCCTGGGAGTTCTTCCTGGCCCAGCCGCCCGGCTACCGCAAAACGCTGACCTGGTGGGTCGTGAGCGCCAAGAAAGAAGAGACCCGCCTATCGCGACTGACGAAACTGATCGCCGCTTCGGCAGCCGGGCGACGAATCGAATGATGCTTTAATCGCCGACCACTCGTCGATAGGCCGTCCGCGTGTCGCGCGCACAGTTCGCCCAGGTGAATTCCTTTGCTCGTTCGATCGCACTCACTTTCAACGCGTTCACCCAGTCGGGCTCGTCGATCGCTCGGGCCATGGCCGTTCGCCAGCCGTCCTCATCGCCGGGGTCGATGCGCGTACCGCATCCCGCAAGGACTTCGCTGACGGCCGGCGTGGCCGAGGCCAGTACCGCCCCGCCGCACGCGAGCATCTCGGCCGCGGGCATGCCAAAGCCTTCGTACAGCGTGGGGAACACCAGGGCTCGCGCCCCGTTGTAGACGGCCGACAGGTCCGCGTCGGCCACATAGCCCAGGTGCAGCACGTTCTTGTGCCGGGCCTCCGATTGATAGAATTCGGCCTCCGCCTCGAAACGCCAACCCCACGGGCCGACTAACACCAGGGGGCATCGTTCGCGAAGGTTGGCCGGCAACGACGTGTAAGCTCGTAGGAGCATCAACAAGTTCTTGCGCGGCTCGATGGTGCCAACGTGCAACAGATAGGTTGCCGGTAGGCCGAGTCGCTTGAGCACTGGCTCAATCGCTTCACGTTCAAGCGGGCCCAGATGTTCGCGGACGCCGTTGTAGGCGCGGGTCAAACGTTCCGGCGGCAGGCCGAGCGTCGCGATGATCTCACTGCGGGCCGCATCGCTTACCGTAAGCACGTGGGCGAACTCGCGGACGCGGGGCAAAAAGTCACGCTCGAACATCGCGACGCGTTCGGGCGGGTGCCACTCCGGGTGCAGAATCGCCGACAGATCGTGAACCGTCACGATCGTTGGCAAGCGAGTCCGCAACGGGAAGAAATTCGGCTCGTGGTACAGGTCGACGTAACGCGGATCGAAGGCCGCTCGCGAATACGCGGCCATGACCGTCTTCCAGGCGAACCGCAACGGCGTGCGAACGACGTGGCGAAGCGAGAAGCGAATGTCAACCGGCGGCCCGCCAGTGGGCGGCACGACGAGTGTGCCACCGGCCCAACCTTCGGGCGGCCGACCGCCACCGAGTCGCGCGCGGACTCGGGCCAACGCGGCGTTCGGATACGGAAACGCCCGCACGCCGCCGACCCGGGCGAGCGCCCGCATCAGTTCGGCCGTGTAGTGGCCGATCCCGGTCCGCGCTCCGGCGGCCGACGTCGTATGAAGGACCACGCGCACACTGTGGGGTTTAGCGAAACGGAACCGAAAATCCTCATTGCATCCGCGCGGCGAACACGGAGAATACCTCCATGCCCTCCGACGATCTTCTCGACCTGATTGCCCTGTCGCTCGTCCCCGGGCTCGGCCCGCGCCTGACGCAGGCCCTGGTCGACCACTTTGGCACGGCCGCCGAAGTGCGGCGGGCCAAGGCCGGCCACCTCGAAGAAGTGCCGCACATCGGGGCCAAGCTCGCCCGGTCGTTCGCGGACGCGCTGGCCGAAGTCGACCCGATGGCCGAATACCAGCGCTCGGTTGAGCTTGGCGTTCGCCTTTTGACGCTGAACTCGCCCGACTATCCGGCCTCGCTGAAGTCCGTGCCCGACGCGCCGCACCTGCTCTACGTGCGTGGCGAGATCACGTCGGCCGACGACGCCGCGGTCGCCATCGTCGGCTCGCGGCAATGCACTTCGTACGGCATCCGTATGGCGTCGAAGATCGCCGCGTCGCTCGGCCGGGCCGGTTACACGGTCGTGAGCGGTCTCGCGCTGGGCATCGACGGGGCGGCTCATCGCGGGGCACTCGATGGGGGCGGCCGCACGATCGCCGTTCTGGCTGGCGGCCTGTCGGCCATCTACCCGCCCGAACACGTTGATCTGGCGAACGAAGTGGCCGCCAAGGGCGCGTTGATTACCGAAACGCCCCTGTCGATGGCCCCGCAACGGGGGATGTTCCACGCCCGCAATCGACTGATCAGCGGACTGGGCCGGGCGGTCGTCGTGATCGAGGCGAACGATCGAAGTGGCGCACTCATCACGGCCCGGCACGCGATTGAACAGGGCCGCGAAATCTTCGCGGTCCCCGGCAACGTCGATAGCCCTCAGAGTGCCGGCACGCTGTCGCTGCTTCGCGACGGCGCCAAGTTGATTCGCAACGCCGACGACTTGCTCGACGACCTAAACGCACTCGCGCAACCCGTTCGCCCGGCCCCATCGGTCGGCCCACCACGCGTCGAAGTCCCGAAGCCCGCGCCCACATTGACGGACCCGTTGCATCAGCGCCTCTGGGACATGCTCGCCGAGCCGCGCCACATGGACGAGATCATTCGAGCAATGGGTCTTTCGATTGGCGAATTGAACAAACTGTTGATCACACTGGAAATGAAGAAGCTCATCCGCCGCGCGCCGGGTAGCGTGTACGAACGCCGGTGAGGAACGAACATGACTCGCTCGCGACTCTTGTTGGCGTCGATCGCCACACTGATTCTTTCGGGGTGCAAGCCGAAGGAAAACGTCGAGCCGGCGCTTGCTGCGGCCGGGCCCTCGGCGCTGTTCGCGAAGTTGGCCCAGGAACCGAAGGGATCGCTTCGGGCCCAACTCGAAGCCGCTTTGCCACACGTGGAATGGCGACTCGGCAGCGCGGGGCCTCTCCCGCTGCCGGCGGCCGATGGAAACCTCTGGGACCAGCACGAGATCTCCGTTTCGATCGGCAAGAGCACGCGACCGTTCGCGGAAGATCGACCGAAGGTCGTCGCCGAGCTGGATCGATTCCTGAAGGCCATGGCCCAGTCGGCGGGCGTGGAACTCCGCGTCGAAGAACGCGAGCAGAAGGACGACTCGAAGAAGGTCGACCTCCGCTACGACTACGTGTCGGGCAGCCGACGGGGCGTGTTGCGAATTGGGCCGCAGCCGAGCGTTGCGACTGGCGTGCTGATCACGGTTTCAGAACGGTAGATCCTTTCCGCGAGAATGACGAGGTTTCGCTTGCCAAAGACCAAGACGCAATTCGACGCCGTGTTCGCCGAACTGAAGGCTCTCGGCACCGAGTCGCATCGCCGCGTTTACGCCAAGCAAGGCGCGGGCGAAGACTTGTTCGGCGCGCCGCCCGCCAAGCTTCGCACGCTGGCCGACAAGCTGAAGACGAACCACGAACTCGCCCTCGAACTCTGGCACTGCGACAACGGCGACGCGATGTTTCTCGCCACCATGATCCTGGACCCGACTCGGTTGACGGCCCAGGAATGCGAGCGAATGATCAAGGACACTACCTGGCCCAACTTGATTGACGAATTCACTTTCCATGTCGTATCGAAGTGCCCGGCGGCCGAGTCGGTTCGCGAACGCTGGATGAATTCGAAGAACGAGTTCATCGCTCGAGCCGGCTGGCACCTCACGACCGCGCGTATCACCCAGAAGAAGCCCGTTGGGCTGGACTTCGACGCGCTCCTCGAACGCATCGAAGCCCATCTCCTGAAGTCCCCCTATCGCCTGCAAGAAGCGATGAACCGTTGCCTGGTCGAGATCGGTTGTCGCGTTCCCAAGCTCACGAAAAAATGCATCGCGATCGGCGAGCGACTTGGCAGATTCGATCCACGTCCGGTCCCGAAAGGCGGCACGTCGACGTATGCCCCCGAGTGGATCGCGGCCGTGTTGAAGGGTGAGAAGTAGCGAGGCCTGACCCAGGGCGGCGATAGCTGCGCCATCTTGCCCTGGGCTGAACAATCTCAGGGCGTTGGCCTGAAATCCGGGACATCGATACGTCGAGTTAGCGGAATTCGTCGGCCAAAAGCGGATTTCAGGCCAACGGCCTGAGATTGTTCAGCCCAGGGCGGCGATAGCTGCGCCATCTTGCCCTGGGTCAGGGCTTCCCCAGGAACCGTTCGATGCTCCAGACAATCGTCGAGCCGTCGCGGTCGCCGCTCACGGTCTGTCGGCCGTTGTCCGCGAACGCCGCCCGCACCACGGGCGAGCCGTGCTTGCGGAACACTCCGACATCCTTGCCGTCCGCCAATTTCCACAAACGGACCGTGGCGTCGGAACCGCCCGAAAGCAGCCACTTGCCGTTCGCCGAAAAGGCGACCGACCGAACGGCGCCGTCGTGGCCCGTGAGGGTTTTCACTGGCTTCGCCGACTGAACGTTCCACACGCGAATGGTGCGGTCGTCGCTCCCGGAAGCGAGTTGCTTGCCGTCGCTCGAGAACGCGATCGATGTCACCGGGGCGGTGTGGCCTTCCAGCGCGCGATACGGCGGGTCGGCGTCGATGTCCCACAGGCGCACCGTACGGTCGGCCGCGATCGCGATGATCCCCTCCGCCGAAACCGCCAAGGCGCTCACGTACTTCATCGGCCCGCGCCAGCGGCGGAGTTCCTTGCCCGTGTCCAGATCCCAGACGATCGCGAAGCCGTCGAGCCCACCGGTCACGGCCTGATTGTCCGGGGCGAACGCGACTGCCGTCACGAGGCCGGTGTGTCCGTCGAGCTTCAAGAGTTGTTGCCCGGACGCCACGTCCCACAATCGGGCCGACCCGTCCATGCTGCCGGACAGCGCTCGCTTGCCATCGCTCGACAGGGCCACCGCCCAGACCGAGGCGGTGTGGCCGACGAATCGCTTCAAGTCGCGGCGACCTTCGACCTCATGGAGTCGCACACTGCGATCGGCGCTCGCGATCACCGCCCGGCGACCATCGGCCGTGAAGGCCAGCGCGTTCGCCTGTCCGGCCGACACCTCCAGGGGGTCGAGTTCGCCCGTGTTGTCCGGCAAGCTCGCGCCAATCTGAGTCGCCTGGAACAACGTGCCGAGTCGAAGTTCGCGAACCACGTCGCCGAACGATTGCACCCAGACTTGCCGGGCGACCGTCCCGCCCGCGACGCGCAAGGAACCGAGCGCTCGACTCAACGCTTCCGAGTCGCCGACGCGTTTCTGGAATTCGTCGAACGGCAATCCCGCCTCGGCCGCGGCCGAGATCGCGTCGATGTCCCCCTCGTAGCGCAAGGCCATCGCCAGAATCGGTTCGTAACGAGTGATGCGCGTGCCCGTGAGTGCGAGCGCCGTCTGGAATCGCTTCGCATCTTCCTCCATTTGTGCCAGCGATTTTTCCTTCGGTGGATACAGGGCGAGCGCGATGTCCGCGTCCGCTTTTGAAACGCCCTTCGGGTTCTTTTCGAGGTGCTCGCGAACCTGGTCGGCCTTCGCGTGGATGCCGGGAATATGGCAGCCCATGCACGACAGGCCAAGCTCGACCGCCTTGTCCGGCCGCTTGGGATCGGAGACGATCGCCGTCGGTGCCTTGTCGAGCCGCGTGTTCACGGCGTTCATGATGTAGTAGCCCTGCAGTCCGTTCGGCAGGCTGAAGATCGCCTCGCCGCCCGCGTGCAGGAAGGTATTTTCGACGCTGCCCGGCCCGAGCGGATAGGCGAACACGTTGCGGCGATCGGGGGCTTGCACGCCGCGCTCGAGCAGGTTCTGCGGCACTTCCTCGAAGTCGTAGGTCCGCCAGTAGTAGCCGTGTACCGCGTCGTGTCGTTCGAGGATGCGGTTGTTCTTCGAGATGCCCGAGCCGTTGAACGCGACGCGCATAACGCGTTCCTGCGCGATGTTCAAGTTGGCGTCGACCCGGAGTTGCCGTTCGAGGTCGGCCAGGTTGCCGGGAAGTTGCAGGAGATCTTGATAAATCGGGGCCCGCGAAGCCGTGGCGACGAACCAGTCGGCCCGAATCACGGGAATCTTCGTGGCCGTGAAGACGGAGAGCACGCGGGCCGTCACCCCATCGTCGAGCACGCCGTAGGGGTAGTCTTGCAGCACGCGGTTCCAGTTGGTCGCGTCCCACATGTACCAGCGCAGGTCGATTCGAAAAATCGTCCCCAGGGGGTCAATCGGCTCGGGGTTGCGGACCTTCGGGTGCCACGACAGCGAGTTGATCAATTTCGAAAGTGCGTTGCGATAGGTGCGAAGCTCATCGTCCCCAAGGCCCGCATTGTGGAGATGCGCGAGCGTGAAGTAGCGTTGAAAGCGCCGCGATCGGCGTTCGACCTTCTCCAGGTCGGCGAGGACGAGTTCGTTGCTGCGAGCTTGCGAAATGAACTCGCGCTTCGCACCGGGTTGAAGCGGTTTGGCCCCGGCCACGATCCAGGCCTTCAGGGCAGCCTTGTCCACATCGCTCGGTTTGGCCTTGGAATCGGGCGGCGGCATCGTACCGGCCGCGACGCGCTTCCAGATCGGCGACTCGTCCGGCTTGCCCGGAATCACCTTCTTGCGTGCGACGAGCCGTTCGAGGTCCGTGACGAAGTTCATCCCGCCTTCGACATTGCCCGCCTCGCCGTGACATCGGTAGCAATGCGCCTTGAGGACGTCGAGCGCCTTCTGAGCCACGGTGTCCGCGGCAGCCGCGAACGCCGGCGCGACCAACACGAAGAGGCAGGACCAGCGAACGGCCATCGCGAACTCCGGCAGACGGGCTTCACCGGTTCCGACGACGCGACCCCGGTGATGGATTGTCGCGGCCCAGGGCGCACGGGGTCAAGGCGAGTGTGGGAATGTTACAGGATGGTTAAGGTTTCCCGGCGGGGGCTTGCGGGGTGAAGCGGCGAGCGGGTAAGATCGGCGCGGGAATTGAGGTGAGCGTCAGAGCTTCGCATCGATTGCGAACTCCGAGTACGCGACTCGTTCATCACCGGGTTGAACCCAAGGTGTGGCGGCAGAACTCCGATTCTGTCGCCGAACGTCGGGCGAGTTGCCATGGGCGAGCGAGTTGAGCCCAAGGTGTGGCGGCAGAACTCCGATTCTGTCGCCGAAAGTCAGGCGAGTTGCCATGGGCGAGCGAGTTGAGCCCAAGGTGTGGCGGCAGAACTCCGATTCTGTCGCCGAAAGTCAGGCGAGATGCCATTGTCGAGCCGGGTTGAG
>JANLUE010001477.1:0-11437 GCA_031363325.1 Gemmataceae bacterium | reverse complement strand
TCGTCGGTCACCTTCGACGGCTGCTCGGCCCAGAGGGCCTTCGCGGCGTTGGCCTGACGATTCGCAAACTCCGCTTTCTCGAGGCTCACGTCCGGCCCGTCGATCGGCGGCGGCGGTAACTTCGGAGCGAGCGCCAGGCCGGTCGGATCGCGATACGTGAGCGAGTCCTTTTCGTCCTGTGCTTCCGGCGGGTCGAACGTGATCGGTTCGACGGCGAGGCCGAATTCGTCCTTGAGTTTCTGGGCGTGGGCCTTGCGGAACTGTGTCTTGAACTTGCCGCCATCTCCATCGGCCGCTTTCATCGCGGCGCGAGTCGTCTCGACGACCCATTTCGCTTCGCGCAGGAACGTGCCGCTATCGACGGGCCCGGCGATCACGTGCAGCACCCGGCCGTCCGGGGCGCAGAAATAGGCGGCGACGTTGCCCCCTTGTTTGGCGGCGCCGACGATCTTGAACGTGGCGACTTTCTGGAACGACGAACAGAAGTTGTCGTTGACGAACTGACCCACTTCGGGGTTGGCGAGGGCGTTCACACGGAGCGCCTCGGCGTTGTTTCAGGTGAACTCCGGGTTTTCGAAGTGCCCGGACACGTGCAAGACCATGACGAGTTTTTCGTCCTTCTTGGCCTGCTTGGCCGCGTCGGCCGGCGTGTCCTCGAAATGGACCGACGTGCCGTATTCGCCGCATGTGGCCGGCTTTTTCTTCGGCGCGACATCTTTCGCCCCGGCCGACCCGCACAACGCGAGCCCGGCGGCGAATGCCAGAATCCTGACCGTACTTCTCATGACGACCTCCCTCGGACGGTGCGTCCGCGATCGGTGGAATGCCACCACTATAACGAGGCCGGGCGGGGAAAGGTTGTTCTGACACTGGCGCGTTACGGTCGAGTTACACGCCTCGGCTCGTTCCGCGTCGGCCGATTCGATGCTTCCCGATTGCGTCCTTGGTGTTCATTTGTGGTGAATGGACGCGCTCGGCTCCGTCCAACCTGCGTCTCGCGGCAAATAGTGGTTTCGACTGACGGAGTCGAGCGTCGTACAAATCGGTCGCGCGGATTCTCCGGGCGCTGCCTGTCGTTCCGCGACGGGTCCGGCGCGCAAGTCGATTCGTCGCACTTCGACCGCAGGCCGAGTTTTCTTCGGTCGATGCAAGACATCGATGGATTATCGGGCAGGATGCCTGGGACTCGAGCGCTTCCCGGAACAGGCATCCTATGCGCAGTTCGTTCGCCCACAAGGCGCGCCTTTCCATTGATTGTCTCGAAGGCCGCGACGTGCCGGCCGGGCCGTGGCTCACCGAGTCCTTCGACTCCACCCCACTCGATTCGTTGCCGACTGGCTGGACGGCCTGGGGTACGATCGCGCCCACCAATCCGCGTGTCTCGAACACTCGCGCGGTGAGCGGCCAGGGCTTGGCCGCATCGGGCGGCTCCGGGCAGGTTGGCCGAGCGTGGGCGAACGAACAGCGGCCGGCCGATGTTCAAGTCGCCGCTTCGATCTTCGCCGACACGTTGGTGCCCGCTCAGATCATCGCCCGCGGCCGCAACCTCAATTCGGCTCGACCCACCTACTACGCGGCGACTGTGGTTCGCGGCGTTGAAATCAAGCTCACGCGCGTCGTCGATGGCGCGAGCACGACGATCGGCTCCGTGAGGTCGCGGTCGTATGTGAGTCAAGTTTGGCTCGATGTCTCGTTGACGACGCAAGGCGATCGCCAACAGGTTCGCGTCCGTCGGCGCGACACGGGCCAATGGCTGAACACGGCCGGCGAATGGCAAACGAACGCGACGGCCGCGCTCGCTGGCCGCGACTCGGCCATCGCGTCGGGCGGCCAGGTCGGCCTGGCGCGACCCGGTGGCGTCGCGGGCGTCGTGTCGTTCGACGAGTTCTCGGTCGGCCCCGGCGACGGGGACATCACACCCCCGCTAGTCCAGGCAATCGTGAACGGCACGGCCGGCGTGATTCGCTTGCAGTCGACTGTTCAGGAAGGCGGCACGATTGAACACGTCGAGTTCTGCGTCGACGGCGACCTCGCGGCCCGGAAAACGAACGCCCCCTTTGTCGCCGAGTACGAGACTCGCGATCTGGCGAACGGGCAACACAAGCTCGTCGTGAAGGCGTGGGACGCGGCCGGCAACGTTGGCGAAGTCGCGATCACGTTTCGCGTGAACAACGCCGATGGCCGAACACGGCCCAACGTACCTCGACACTACTCGCACATCCGCTTCGCGGCCCTCGCCTACACCGGCAACCCGATGGGCCCGGCCGAGCAGAAGCTTCTGCGCGAGAGCATCGACCTCGTCGTGCCGAACGATCGCTACGCGGAACGAATCAACTCCTTCGCTCCGAACACGCCGCAGTTCACGTACTCGAACATTTCCAATCTGTACGAAGGCCTGCTCACCGACTGGTTGAACTTCGCCGACCGGACCGGGGCCGACCGCGAAGCGGCGTTCTATCACGTGGCGCGGCCCACGGCGTTCGCTGGCGATAGCCAATCGTCGCGGCCCGTGAACGTGTTCTGGAACGTGTCGCGCGGGCCGGCGAACGGATCGACCGGGTATCGATTGTACTTTGGCGAAGCGAAGAACGCGGCCGCAAACGATGTACAGTTTGGCGGCACTGGCGAGGCGGTCTACGTCGGCTACCCCGAGCGTTTCCGCGAGGTCTACTTCGACCTGGGCCGCACGGCCGGGTCGAACTGGAATGGCATCGTCGAATACGCGACGAGCGTGAACTCGGCGGGTTTGCCGACCGGTTGGAAGACGCTGCGAACCATTTCCGATTCGCTCAACGGCTTCCGCCAATCGGGCTACCTGACGTTCGACCCGCCGACCGACTGGGCGAGCGCGCTCGTGAACGGTTCAACGGCTCGGCTCTACTACGTTCGGGTACGAACGACACATGGCAGCGTGACCGAGGCCCCGGCCGCGTCATGGATTGTCGGCCGCGACTACGTGAACGCACGCTGGGGTCAATCGGGCACGATCCCGGCATTCGACTCGACGGCGGACGCCAATCGCGATGGCTACCTTGCGGACGCCGAGTACGCCCGACGCCGCGACGGCTTCGACGCACGATTTGCCTACGAAAGTCGATTGTTCTACCCGAACTACGGGCAGATGCGGTTCGTGACGAACCCCTCCGGGGCGGGCGTCTCGAACTGGGCGGCCGACTACCATCGGCGCTTGCTGGCGGCCCGCCCGCTGGCCGACGGCGTGTTCATGGACAACTCGGGCGGCCGTGCTCCGACCGACGGCGCATCGACGATCGAATCAACGGATACTTATGCGTCGGATTACGGGGCCGTGCTCGGCGCGGTGAATCGGGCCATCAGCCCGAAGTGGGTTCTGGCGAATACGTCCGGCGGCGGGTCGGACGCGGACCGGGTCGTTCGCCGCGTGCCGGGCACCGTCGAAGAGTTCGCCCTGCGGCCGCTCGCGCACACGTGGGCCCAGTTCCGCGACACGGCGACGACCGTGAGCCGCCGACTCGGGCTCGTCGGCTCGAACGGCTACCTGGTGCTCGACACGCTCTCGACGGGCGGCGCGCCGATCGACCCGCGCACCCGGATCGCGGCCCTGGCGTACTACTATTTGCTTGCCGATCCGAACTCGACGATGCTCATGACCTGGGGCGGTGAAGAACCGGCCTCGGCCTGGTCGCGGCACTGGTTCGACGCGATCAAGTTCAACGTCGGCCGCCCGACGGCCGCATGGACCGAATTCACGACCGGCACCGACCCGGCGAACGCCGCGTTGAAGTATTCGGTCTTCGGGCGTACCTACGAGAAGGCGCTGGTGCTCTACAAGCCCCTGTCGTACACGGCTGGCAAAGGCCCCGGCGGCACGGGCTCGAACACAGCGACGACGCATTCGCTGAACGGCAACTACCGCGTGCTCGCCGCCGACGGCACGCTGGGGCCCGTGGTGAATCGCGTGACATTGCGGAACGGCGAGGGGGCGATCTTGGTGAAGGCGTGAGTCACTTCTTCGGAACGGCGACTCAACCCAAATCTCACGCCATTCGCATTCAACGACGGCATTCGAGGCGAATCGCGGGCACATTGTTTCGCAAGACCGCCATCCAAGCTACAACGTCACCATTCCACATTTTCGAGAAGTGCGCCATGAGTCGCCGCAAAAAATGGTTGCTGTCGATCGGGATTGCGATCCTGAGTCTGGTCGTCACGTTGGCATGGCCTGGGCGAATCAAGTACACGGTTTCTGCCGAGACGACATTCATCACCGAGCCGCTCGACGCGAAGGGACATCCCGATTACGTCGCGGCCTTGAATCAACGGCTTGGTCAGGGAATCACGCCCGAACAAAACGCCAACGTCTTGATCTGGCAAGCTCTCGGCCCGCGTCCCGAAGGCGGTAGTGGGATGCCACCCGAATACTTCCAGTTGCTCGGCATCGAACCGCCATCGGACAAGGGGGATTACTTCATCGATCGCGACGCCTACTTTGCAAGACACTTGAAGCCGCCGCCGATCGTCGAGGAACCTCTACCGGCGCCGAACGCCATCGAGCCGCCCGATCTCACCAAGCCACCGCCAATTTTAGTCGACGAGCAGAATAAGAGATCGGCGATCAATGTTTGGAACGACCGCGTCGATTTCACGCGCAAGTGGCCTTGGAAGGCGACCGAGTATCCAGATGTGGCCGGCTGGTTGAAGTGGAACGAAAAGTCGCTCGCCGTCCTGACGCAAGCGAGCCGGCGGCCAAAATACTTCAACCCCAAAATATCGAAGTCAGGGGCTCCGCGACTCATCAACAGCTTGTTGCCCACCATTCAGAAGTGTCGCGCGGTCGCACTCGCGCTCGTGACTCGAGCCATGCTTCGGGCCGGCGAGGGAGACGTCGACGGAGCTTGGGGTGACATGAAGACGTGTCGTCGACTTGGTCGACACGTGGCGAGTGGTGGCACGTTGATCGAAATGCTCGTTGGCATCGCCATGGAGGTCATCGCGACAAATTCCGAACTCGTGCTGATCGATCGAGTTCCGCCTTCATCGAAGCGAAGTCTGGTCTGGCTCAAGGAACTACGCGAGTTGCCGCAAGCGTCGTCCTTGGCCGATTCGCTCGATCTCTGCGAGCGGATGATGCTCCTTGATGCCTTTTTCAGCGTGATCTCGGCGGGCTTCGAAAGCATCGATCGAGGTATCGGCTCCGGCAATTCGGAGCCGTCGTTTTGGAAGCCGTATGTGACCCGCAGCATCGACTGGGATCCGGCCTTGCGAAGCGCCAACCGGATGTACGATCGGTTGGTGGCAACCGCTCGGCTCGGCGATCGGGCCGAGCGCGTCGCTGAGTTCCGGCGAATCGTAGACGATTTGAAACTGGGCAAGTCGACGACCGCGAATTTGAACCCAATTCAACGATCGCTGATGAGCGATTCGGAGCGAGGCGAAGCGATTGGCAACCTGCTCTTGGGGTTGCTCCTGCCGGCACTCGACAAAATGCTGGACGCAGTGGATCGCAACGAACAGATGCTTCGCAACGTCCAGGTTGCTCTGGCATTGTCCGCATATCGGGCCGATCACAAGGCCTACCCGACCCGCCTCGATGCATTGTTGCCGACGTATCTCGATGCAATTCCAAATGACATTTTTTCCAGACAGCCGCTGATCTACCGCCTCCAGAATCAAGGTTATCTGCTCTATAGCGTTGGTCAGAATGGCATGGATGACGGAGGTCAATGGATCGATGACGAACCGCGCGGAGACGACCCGCGCGTGCGCATGCCAGCGACGAAACCAATTGACCAAGTCGAGGGCAAGAATGTGAGAGATTAAGGAGTTCGTGGGCCCGAACGTCCGTGGCCGAGAATCACGTCGCCTTCGCGCGCTTCGACGAGCGGGGACCGCCTTCGGGGCGGAAAGCGGCGGAGTACGATTGCCAGTCGCGGCCGATGTAGCGCGGTTCGATGAGGGCGAAGCCGGCGGCCTGGGCCTGGCCGTCCGAGCGGAACTCGGCGAAGCGGTCTTCGCGGCGCGGGTCGGCACCGACGGTTCCTTCCGTCCGAATGCCGTAGCCATCGGGTCGAGTCGGCTTCACGGCTGGGGCGAGCGTGACGGCGCGGGCGGGCGGGCCATCGTAGTCCTCGTCGCTGACCGGGTCCGATTCGAGGAAGACGTAGACCGGGACCGAATAGCGCCGATCGATGACCAGGAAGTAGGCCGTTGGTTCGACGGGACTGGGGCGGCGAACGGGTGAAACGGTCGTGGACATGGCGGCGCTCGTTGGGTAAGAGGTGCCCTGCGGCTACCGATACCCTGGAGTGGCGGCAGTCCCCTCCGAACGGGTCGGAGGGCGGGAGTGAAAGGTTATGATACCAGGATGCGGATCGCGACGCGAACGAATTGAAGTGAGCGTCGCCAATGGCGAACTCGCGGTGGAATCCGAAATGCAACAGAAGTCGTTGCGATGCATCGGCTTCGATCCCGCGATTTCGTGGGTTTTCTACAACCGCATAGTTTAGAAGAGTCTGGCCAGCGCGTTGGCCACGCCGACCCGGATCACGTCCATATTACCGCCCGCGCGCCGGGCCCGAGTTCACACGACGTTCCCGGGAGCTTCGATTTCCACTTCCATTCCGGCCACGTGCCAGGTCAACGAACTCGCCCCCCGGACCGGCCTCGGTCGCTGGGTCGGCAACCCGACGCGCATGACGTTTCTCCTCGCGCGACGCACCGGCCCGCTCGTCCTCATTCACACGGGAGCGGCCGCGGTGTTGGTCCTCGAGGCGGGACTACTCGCCTGGCTACTGGTTCCCGCAATCCTCTATGCGCGCGGGCTGGCCGTGACGATTTCCTATCACCGCTATTTCTCGCATCGCAGCTTCAAGACGAGTCGGGTCGGTCAGTTCGCGCTGGCGGTCGCCGGTTGCCTCAACGTGCAGAACGGCCCCCTCTGGTGGGCCGCGCATCATCGAATCCACCATCGCAACTCGGACCGCGAAGGCGACGTTCATTCGCCCGTGCGCGGCGGGTTCGTCTGGGCGCATTGCGGGTGGTTGTTCGCGACGCTGTCCGGGCCGGATCGGGCCGGCGTGCGCGACCTGTCGCGGTATCGAGAGTTGGTTTGGCTCGAACGACTTTGGCTGTTGCCCTCGGTCGTCGCGATTGGCCTGTGCTGGCTGCTCGGCGGTTGGGCGGCCGTGTGCGTGTGTTTCTGCCTGACGGCCGTCGTGATTCAACACATGACCTTCGCCGTCAATTCGTTCGGCCACCTGATTGGATCGCGACGCTATCAAACGCCCGATCGCAGTCGGAACAGCTTCGTACTCGCGGTACTCACACTCGGCGACGGCTGGCACAATAATCACCACCACTATCCTCACGCGGCCCAAGCGGGTTTTCGTTGGTGGGAAATCGACGCGAGCTTTCGGCTGATCCGCCTCGCGGAACGCCTCGGCCTCGTCTGGGACGTTCGCCGCGTGCCGGCGGACAAGATCTGAGGCTCGCCGCTCCACAAACGAGTTTTTCAGGCCGTCGCCGGGCTCGGTTGAGCGGATGCGGGTAGGCGCACGTTCCATACCAGGCCGACGATCGCCAACGCGCGAATCACGTAGTAGCTCACGTCGAGTTGCCACCAGCGGAGGCCGTGGCGGGCCGAGGTTGGGAAGGCGTGATGATTGTTGTGCCAGCCTTCGCCGAGCGCCAGGACGCCGCAGACCGCGTTGTTGCGACTGAGATCGCGGCTCGCATACGGTCGGCTGCCCCAGATATGGCAGACGGAGTTGACGCTCCAGGTCACGTGATGGACCAGGAACACGCGCACGAGACCGCCCCAGAGCAACCCGAACACGGCCCCGCCCCAGGTACCGGTCAAGACGCCACCGAGAATCGTTGGGACCGCGAGGCCCACGAGAATCCAGAGTGGGAACAAGGCGCTCGCGACTCGGACTGACTTCAGCTTCATCAAGTCCGTGACGTACCGTTCGAGCCCGCCCACATCGGGCTTGAACGCCCAACCCAGATGGGCGTGCCAGAACCCTCGGATCATGCCGAGCAGGCCGCTACCTTGATGGTGCGGCGAATGCGGGTCCGCGACCTGATCGCTGTACTGATGGTGCCTTCGATGTTGCGCCACCCAGCGCAGAACCGAGCCCTGAACGGCCATCGACCCGAGCGCCGCCAGGACGAAGCGGACGATGGCCGTCGTCTCGAAGCTCCGGTGCGTGAACAGTCGATGGAACCCGACCGTGATGCCGAGGGCGGACAACAGGTACATGCCGGCGAGGACGCCGAAATCGACCCAGCCAAAGCCCCAGCCCCAGACCGAAGCGATGGCCACCCCGAAGCCGGCCAGCGGGAGCAAAACGGCGATGGCCGTGCCGATTCGGGCCAGCATCGAGACCGGTTCCAAGACGCGGTCGTCCGTATCAGTCGAAGCAAGAACGGGATGCACGAATGATCCAATCAGAAAACGGGGCGAGAGAGAATGCTCGACCAAGCCGAGCAAAGAGCGAGCCAATCGTTCAGTCGTCGCGGGATTCCGGTTGCTCGGGTGCGTGAATCTGGTGCGTGACCCACGCCATGTACACGGAAAGCACTGCGGCCAGGAAACACCAAACGGACGCGAACGCGTCCCGAAACGCCCAATACGCGATCGCGGCCGAAACGACAATCGCGACCCCCAGGGGCCACAATCGATGGTCGCGCGCGACGAACATCGGGCCGCATACGGCCGCCAGGTAGAGCAGCGGCCACGCCCAGTTCGGGGCCAGTTGCACGGCCGGCACCGCGTTGAAGTCGTATCGGATCGAGTGGCCGACGATTCGAGCGCTGGCCCATTCCTCGCCGTCCGCCAAGGGAGGATAGTACACAAAGGCCAGCATCAATCCCAGGGCGGCGAAGGCGAGGCAAGCTCGGGCCCGCGGCCCGCGCCACTCGATCGAAGCGACCGAAAAGGGGACCCAGATCGGCCAGACTGCCAGCGCGAAAAACAAAAACCAGCGCGACGAGGCTCGCACGAGCGCCGGGTCGGCGTGCCCCAGGCCGATCCAGACACCCGCTTCGGCCAGTTGCTGCACGCCAAACAGGATCGGTGTGATCGCGAACGGCAAGTAGGCCCGGTTCGTTCGCCAGGCCGTCGCCACGCCGTACCCGCCGATGGGTAGAAAAGCGACGGCCACTCCGAGGCTGGCCTCGGCGGAAAAACACATTCGACTCCTGCCGGGGCGGCCGATCGAGGGTGGCGCACGCCAGCCATCGAATGGAAACGATGTTTGGAGGTGGGCTTGAACTAGCGGAGGCCGAGTTCGGCGCGCCGAGTGACCGCGCCCGCGAAGGCGCGATTGTGCGCCTCGCGCCGCGACAGCCCCGCTCGTTCCGACGCGGGAATGAAGTGATAGGGGTCGTACCTGGAACACCCGATGAGGGCCAATCGGGACCGCGCTCCCTTGCGGACGGCGGCCCGCCCCGAGCGGCGTAGGCGAGCGACAATTCGATCGGCCTTGTCCGAGTCCCGGCACAGGCCGAGCAGCAGGTGCGTTTCAGACTCGTTTTCGGTCGGAGCGGTCGACGGGGGCTGGTCATTCCATCCGTACACGTACACCGCGAAGAGCTTGGACACGGGATCCGTTCTTGCCCCGGAGGGGCGTGCGGCCCATGTGTGCCGCCTGAGAAAGGGGTACGACGGTGACGAGCCGACGACTCTTTAAGTATAGGCAAAACGCGTCAACAAAGAAACAGTTGTTGAAATATTGATTCAATCCCGTCAGCGAGAGCACATCGCTCGCCACTTCACTACACCAAACTCGATGCGGGGTTCGCCGCGTGAAAACTCTCCGTCGAGGTGGCCGCATGAAATCCTCTCCGCTCTTCGTTGTCGCGTTCGGTTTGCTCACACCCATCGCCCGGGGCGACGATCCCCCCAAGGGCCCGGTCGTGCTCACGACTCGCGAAGATCACAGGCGTCTCATGGATTTGCTCAACATCAAAGAACTTCGGCGCGGTGCCAATGGAAACAACCCCAAGGCCGAGAACGCGGCCAATTACGACGAATCGAAAGCGAACCCGTTCCCGAAACTCCCCGACCCGCTCACGCTCAAGAATGGCGAGAAGGTCGCGACGGCCGACGCGTGGTGGAAACTCCGCCGGGCCGAGATCGTCGAAGACTTCGATCGTGAGGTCTATGGCCGTGTGCCCAAAACCACTCCCAAGGTGACCTGGAAAGTTGAGAGCACGGACAAGTTGACGATCGGCGATGTGCCCGCGCTTGCGAAGAAGCTCGTGGGTCGTGTGGACAACTCGGCATTTCCCGGCATCGAAGTCGACATTCAACTGACGTTGACCACGCCGGAAGGCAAGACCGGCGTGCCCGTCATCATGGAGTTTGGTTTCAATTTTGGCGGCAAGGGACCGGTCGGCGCGCCAAAGAGCAAAGGCGGACCCAGTTGGCAGCAACAAGTCCTCCAGCGCGGCTGGGGGTTCGCGATCCTGACGGCTTATAGCATCCAGTCCGATAGCGGAGTTGGGCTCACGAGCGGGATTATCGGTCTGTGCAACCAGGGCCAACCGCGCGGCGTCGAGGACTGGGGTGCTCTGCGGGCCTGGGCCTGGGGGGCAAGTCGAGCCATCGACTACTTCGAGACCGACCCGGCCGTCGACGCGAAGCGGGTCGGCATTGAGGGCCACTCGCGGTTCGGCAAGGCCGCCCTGGTCGCGCAGGCTTACGACCAACGAATCGCCATCGGCTACATCAGTTCGTCGGGCGCGGCCGGGGCGAAATTGCATCGCCGCAACTTTGGCGAACTCATCGAGAACGTGGCGAGCTCCGGCGAATACCACTGGATGGCCGGCAACTACCTGAAGTACGCCGGCCCGTTGCAGTGGGACGACCTGCCGGTGGATTCGCACGAGTTGATCGCATTGTGCGCGCCGCGTCCCGTATTCATTGGTGCGGGGACGGTCAACAAGGGAGACGGTTGGGTCGATGCGAAGGGGTCGTTCCTGGCGGCCGTCGGAGCGGGGCCGGTCTACCGACTGCTCGGGAAGAAGGACCTGGGCGCGACCGAGTTCCCGCCGCTCGAGGCCGCGCTCATCGACGGCGAGGTCGCGTTTCGGCAGCACGCCGAAGGACACACGACCGGCCCGAACTGGCCGACGTTTCTGAAGTTCGCGGATCGATATCTGGCGAAGTGAACGCCGACGGCCCGTAGTGTTACGATGGCCGTGGGAGGTACCCAATCGGAATCAATCGCCGTCGAAGGAGCCGAGTGTTGGGGGCGTGAACGGCGCTTTCAATCCAACTCGACCGCATCGAGATTCACCGATATGATGTCCAGAGGAGGAATGGCCATGACCGAGACCGTGAGCAAACAGCGAATTCGAGTTCCCACTCCGACGACCGCTGGAGTGTTTATCTCGGTGGAGACCGATCGGCTTCCCGCGCTCCGCGCCATCCTCGACGCGAACAACATTCGTT
>JANLUE010001443.1:0-2160 GCA_031363325.1 Gemmataceae bacterium | reverse complement strand
CATGACGTTCCCCTTCGAATCCCGGCCGAAGACGGAGGCGAGATCGAAGCGCAGGCCGTCGATGTGCATGTCGGCAATCCAGAACCGCAGGCAGTTCACGATCATGTTGCGGACGACGGGATGATTGCAGTTGACGGTGTTGCCGCACCCGGAGAAGTTGAGGTACTTCCCCTCGGGGCTGAGCATGTAGTAAAGCTCGTTATCGAGGCCGCGGAAAGAGTAGGTGGGGCCGCGATCGTCCCCCTCGCCGGTGTGATTGAAGACGACATCGAGCCAGACTTCGATGCCCGCCTTATGGAACTCCTTGACCAGGTCACGGAACTCGAGAAGCTGCCCGTGCTCCGGTGCCGACGCCGCGAAGGCCGCCTTCGGCGCGGCGAACGCGATCGTGTTGTAGCCCCAGAAATTGCGATTGCGTTCGCCGGTCTTCGGGTTGCTGAAGGCGCAATCGCATTCGTCGAACTCGTGGATCGGCAGCAATTCAACAGCCGTCACGCCCAGCCACTTCAGGTAGGGGATCTTTTCGATGAGCCCGCGAAACGTCCCCGGCTTCGAGACCGCCGAAGTTGGATGACACGTGAAGCCACGCACGTGCAGTTCGTAGACGAGCGACTCTTCGAGCGGCACGAGCGGTGGCGCGTCCTCGCCCCAATCGTAACGCGGCCCACGGAAATAGACGCTGCGTCGCGAGGTCTTGTGCCGATCGACCTCGCACGCGTTCGCCCAGACCGCGCCGTCGGACAAGAGCGGCGAAGCGGGGTCGAGCAAAACCTGCGTCGGGTCGTAGCGATGCCCCACGCCCACAGGACCATCGACCCGCCAACCGTAACGAAACCCCTTCGCGGGCAGGCCATCGACGAGCACGTGCCAGTGATCGCCGGTCCGGTTCACTTTCGAATGAAGTTGCAACTCGGCGATCGGCACGTCGCTCCCATCGAGCGGCTGCACGACCAACGTGACGGCCGTCCCATGCCGACACAGCAGCGAGAAGTTGAGCCCATCGTGGGCGGAACTCACGCCGAGCGGCAACGGCCGGCCGCGGGCGGTGCGAACTGGAATGGCATTCGACGCAGTTGAGTTCATTCCGGCTCACTTTTCGGTTCGGCCATTCGCCGACGCAACTGGTTCTTACGAGACGCGGGAGTGACAGAATTCCCTTGGACGCGTGACGAGTACCGATGTCGCGGCTAACGTCGCCCCGGGACCACGTTCGCACGTCGTTGTGGGCGCGGCGCGATGGCGCGGGCGGCCGTGGGTTTCGGTTCGCTCGGGGCCGTCTGGCAGACTCGGGCGGCGACGGCCACCTTCAGGAGGTGAATTCCGCCGCGAAACAAGAAGATGCCCATCAGGACCGTCGGGCCCGATTGGATGATGTAGCCGTTCTTCAACAGCACGAAATAGCTGAGGTAGAACAGCCAAAGGCCCAGCACGAGCAACAGCCAGCCGGCGATCTCGCGGATCCAGAACATTGCAGCCTCACTTTCCCGCCCGACGACGGCGGGCCATTTTTTCTTTGAACCACTTGCGCCAACGTTGCAATCGATCGGTCTCGCGCCGCAATTCCTGGAAGTGGGCGTCACGGAGTGACAGGCTCGCTTCTCGCGCGGTCATTCGCGCCGAGCGCAGGTAGATCAGCGCGGCCGACACAAGCATCAGACTGACGCCGACGATCCAGATCACCGTGAACAGTCGCGCGACGCCGGGATTGAACACGTTCGGCCGACTCGCTCGTTCGGTGAACGACAGGATCAGCCACGCGACCTGCCCGCCGACCACGCACGCGGCCCCGACGAAGAGCAGTTTTGGCAATTCGTCGGCCGGGACCAATTCGGTATTGCGTCGCGCCGGAAGGGGCGACTCGCGTTCGCCGCGCAGGCCGGGGTCGGCCGGCATGCCTTGATGGACGAGGGCCGTCAATCGAAAGTGGCCGATGACGTAGGCGAGCAACGACGCGGCCAGAAGCACATCCTCAATGTCGAACCCGCCCGAAGAACGACTGGTGAACCAGCGCCCGCCACCGATCATCCCGAAGACGTTCATGAACCCCGGATCGATCATCAAATAGGTCGTCATCAACAAAACGATGGCCGGCGAGATGACCCACCGGGCGAGTACACCGGGCACCGCGATGAGGATGCAGAGCAGAGCCCCCGTCTCGTT
>JANLUE010000771.1:0-2319 GCA_031363325.1 Gemmataceae bacterium | reverse complement strand
CAGCAATCATGGCCTCGTCGACATCGGTTCGCGCAGCGAGCACAATCACTGCACCATTAGCCCCAACTTGTGCTTGTCCATAGGCATGACCCATTAATTCCTGCTTCTTTGCCTCATCGGTCACTACTACAATTTTGAACGGCTGGAGTCCATAAGAAGAGGCACTCATTCGTCCCGCTTCGAGAATGTATTCTAAATCAGCACTTGGTAATTCTTTGCTCGTATCAAAGGCTTTGGTCGCGTATCGCCACTTCAACTGGGCGAGTACCGTTTCGGGAGACACGTCGGACATGGGGTTCCTATTCCGTGATGGAAGTTCGCTGGCCACGTATTTATAGGCGCACTCGCCAAGGATCGGCCGCTCGCGTATCGTGTCGGAAACCGAGTTCTCTCCCGAGTCAACCATGTTCCTCTCCCGACGCTCCTGGCTTATCGGCGCGGCCGTCGCCGTCCTGGCCTTCCTCCCTTCATGCAACAAAGACTCCGGCGGCGGAGCTGCGGGGGGCGGCGAAAAAATCACGATCGGCGTCGTGACCAACAACCCCGCCGACTTCTGGAACTTCGCCGAACAAGGTGCCAACGACGCGGCCGCGAAACATGGCGTGAAGTTGATCTTTCGCCGCCCCGAGAAGGGCGACGCGGCGATCCAGCGCGACATTGTGAATGATCTTGTGAATAAGGGCGTGCAAGGGATCGCGGTGAGTGTGATCAACCCCGACGAGCAAACGCCCGACTTGAAGAATGTCGCCGAGAAGACGAACCTCATCACGATGGACAACGACGCGATCAATTCGGGTCGATTGAACTATGTCGGGACGGACAATTACGAAGCCGGCAAAGCGGCCGGGCGGCTCGTGAAGGAGGTGATGCCACAGGGTGGCATGGTCGCGATCTTCGTTGGCCAGATTACTCCAATCAACGCCCGACAACGCTATCAGGGCGTGGTCGATGAACTCGCGGGCGAGAAGGACTCGAAGGGCCCGAAACACGGCAAGTACACGGTCTACAAAAACGAAGCGATCACCGACGGGGCGAACGAAGCGGTCGCGAAGGACAACGCGGCCGACGCACTGGAGAAACTTCGCGGCGAAGCGAACTTGTGCATGGTCGGCCTCTGGGCCTACAACGCGCCGGGCATTCTCGAAGCCGCTCGCGGCAAGGGTCTCGTCGACAAGATCAAGATCGTCGCCTTCGATGAAATGAGCCAGACACTGGCCGCGATCGAGAAGGGCGAGATCTATGGGACGATCGTGCAGGACCCTTACAACTTCGGTTTCAAGTGTGTTGAGTTGCTCGCCGAAGTGGCGAAAACGGGCGACAAGTCGAAGGCCAAGAATTTTCCCGGCGTGATCCCCTACCGGATTGTCTTCAAGACCGGCGGCAAGGACCGCATGTCCGTTCAGGACTTCAACGCGGACCTGAACAAGAAGATGGGCAAGTAGTCCAACTCGACAACTGGAGCCGGCGATGGACCGAATCACGGCCGCACGCGATTATCTCCTCGATTTGCGGAAGACGCAACGACCCGTCGCGGCCCTGCCGGCCGACATCGTGCCGCGCTCGCTCGCGGAAGGCTATCGGGTTCAGGAAGGCATCGTGCGCGAGTTGCTCGCGGGGTCGGGCGGTCGGCCGATCGGCTACAAGATCGCCTGCACCAGCGAACTCGCGCAACGTGCCCTTGGCGTCGACGGCCCGTTCTTCGGTGTGCTGATGTCGCATTCCTCACATCCAAGCGGGGCGACGCTCCGTGGTTCGAGCTTCAACGTTCGCTGCGTCGAAGCGGAGTTTGGCTTCGAAATGGCGGTCGACGTGCCGGGTGGGCCAACGTACACGGCGGATTCAATCCGCGAATTCATCGGGTCGGTGTTGCCATCGATCGAGATCGTCGATCACCGATACGACAACTGGAAGACCGTCGGAGCGCCGTCCCTACTCGCCGACAACGCGATCCACGGGGCGTGGATCGCGGGCGAACCGCGGACCGATTGGCGCGACATCGAATTTGCGACTTACCCAGTGACCCTGACCGTGAACGGCACGCGGACGTTTGGTGGTTCCGGCGCGGCCGTCCTGGGCAATCCGTTGAACGTGGTCGCCTGGCTGGCCAACGAACTGCCGAAGTTCGGCCGCCGCCTGAGCCGCGGCGATCGCATCACGACGGGCCTGACGACCGACATCTACCTGGCCGAGCCCGGCGACACATTGGCCGCCGACTTCGGGCGACTCGGAAGAGTGACGATGGCGTTCAACCGGGATTAGTGCGACCCCGGCCTCGAAGCCGTCGGCCGGGGCTAGCTGCATGTCGCCGAAGCGGCTCCC